>JBKBWH010000205.1:0-3531 GCA_046289115.1 Candidatus Kryptonium sp. | reverse complement strand
GATGCGACAAGAGCGGTTGAGTTTTTGATAAGCAACGATTACAGTTCCGCCTCTTACTGGGCTGAGCAACTTCATCTTGAAAATGAAAGAAGGCAATCACTTGATAGAAAAGCTTTTGAAGAAGCGGTTAGGATTATTGAGGATGAGAAAATTTACGAGAAGGATAAGGTTTTAGTTCTATATAATGAAAATTGGCATCAAGGAGTTATAGGGATTGTGGCTTCAAAAATAGTTGAGAAATATCATAGACCAACAATACTTTTAACTTATGCGGACGGTGTGTTAAAAGGTTCAGCAAGGAGCATCCCGAATTTTGACATTTATAATGCTCTAAAAAAATGTGAGGATACGCTTATTCAATTCGGAGGGCATAAACACGCCGCTGGTATGATTTTAGACCCGGAAAAACTTATTGATTTTAAAAATGCGATTAATGAATTTGCCGACACCATCATAAATGATGAAATGTTAACTAGAGAGATTTACATTGATGCTGAGGTGGATATAAATGAAGTTTCAATTCCAGAGTATTGGGCGGTGATAAAAAATTTTGAGCCGTATGGACCGGGAAACTATGAGCCAGTTTTTCTTGCGAACGATGTTCCCATCTGGGATGTTAAAATTTTTGGAAATAATCATTTAAAGTTTAAAATTAGAGTGAATGGTTTTACGATTGACGCAGTTGGTTATGGACTTGGAAACCTTTATAATGAGTTGGCTGGTAAAAGTAAAGCAAGCATCGTATTTACCTTTGATGAGGGAAATTGGAATGGTCAAACAGTGATACAATTTAAAGTTAAAGATTTAAAGTAAAAACTCAGGAGGTGTTGAAATATGTCAGGTCATTCAAAATGGCATCAAATAAGACATAAAAAGGCAATAGTTGATGCTAAAAAGGGAAAACTTTTCACCAAACTTATCAAAGAGATAACCGTTGCGGCAAAGCAGGGCGGTGGGAATCCTGATACAAACCCAAGGTTGCGTATAGCTATTCAAAACGCTAAAGCAGCCAACATGCCATGGGAAAACATTGAGAGAGCGATTAAAAGAGGAACTGGTGAACTTCCTGGAGTTACTTATGAAGAGGTCGTTTATGAGGGTTATGGTCCAGGTGGCGTTGCACTTTATATTGAATCAACCACAGATAATAAAAACAGAACCGTTGCAGAGATAAGAAACATACTTAACAGACATAACGGAAGTTTGGGTGAAGCTGGTTCAGTTGCATGGATATTTGAAAGGAAGGGAGTTATTCAAATTCCTAAGGAATATGACGAAGATATGATACTTGCAATTATACTTGAGGCTGGAGCTGATGACTTGAAAGCTTACGATACTTTCTTTGAGGTTATCACCGCCCCTGAAAATCTTGAACAGGTAAGAGAGGCACTTGAAAAGAATAATATAAAAATTGATGATGCAAAGGTCAGGATGTTGCCGAAAACAACTGTCAAGGTTGAAGGGAAAGATGCGCAAACTCTTTTGAAATTGCTTGAGGTATTAGAAGACCATGACGATGTTCAAAATGTTTATTCTAACTTTGAAATTGATGATGCTGTCCTTGCTGAATATAGCAAGCAAATCGGGTCTTGAAATTTAATTTATCAAAGTGAAGGTTAAAATGATAGTTCTCGGCGTTGACCCTGGGAGTAATATAACTGGCTATGGGATTATTGAAGTTGAGGAGCACGATGGAAAGCCTGATAGAACGAAGTTGATCGCTGTTGATTACGGCGTTATAAAAGTTGACGAAGAAGATATTTTTCACATTAAATTAAAGAAAATTTACGACGAGATAAGTCGGATAATAAATTTATATCATCCAACGGAGCTTTCCATTGAGACAGCTTTTTATGGCAAAAATTTTCAGTCTGCTTTTAAAATAGGTCATGTGCGTGCTGTCGTGATACTTTCGGCGGTAAATTCTGGTATATCTGTTTTTGAGTATACACCACGCGAGGTTAAAAAAGCGGTCGTCGGTAAGGGAAACGCAACGAAGGAACAAGTTCAATTTATGGTCAGAGCAATTCTTGGTTTAAGGAAATTCCCGGAGTTCTATGATGTCTCGGATGCGCTTGCTGTAGCAATATGCCATATCAATAAAACGCTTGTTCCAGAGCAGGCAAAATATAGAGATTGGAAGGCTTTTTTGAAAGCACATCCCGAATTTTTATCCGATGCCATAGATGTGAAATTAAAGCGTAAAAAGAAATGATATTTGCGCTTGAAGGCAAAGTTGTCAGCAAGTCACCAACGGAAGTTGTGATCGATGTCGGTGGAGTAAGTTATTTGGTTTACATTCCTGTTACAGTTTATGAAAAAATCGGAGATGTTGGTTCAAATCTGAAACTTTACACTTATCTTATCTTCAAGGATGAAGAAATGTTTCTATACGGTTTTTCAAGTGTTGAAGAGAGGGAGTTTTTTAAATTGTTAATTTCTGTCTCTGGTATAGGTCCAAAGATGGCACAGGCGATAATGTCAGGGATGAGCGTTGAGGAACTGAAAAGCTCAATTGTTCAAGGCGATGTATCAACGCTTGTATCAATTCCGGGAGTTGGTAAGAAGACAGCTGAAAGAGTGATAGTTGAGCTTCGCGATAAAATTGCAAAAGTTGAGTTTGCAGGAAAACATCTTGAGTTTATATCTTCAGATCAGGTTGAAGTTCGAAATGAGGCGTTGCTTGCTCTTATTTCGCTTGGGTTTACGCGTCAAGTTGCTGAGAAAGCTATTCGTCTTGCAATAAAAGAAAATGAGAAAAAAGAGTTTACAGTTGAAGAACTCGTCAAACTTGCGCTGAAGCATGTAACTTCAAGATAAATTTTGGCTAATCAAATGAAAAAATTTCTTCTACTTTTTGTCGCATTCAATATCGCCGTTGCTGGAGACATTGATAAGTTTAAAATCAGGGGTGAGATCATCTCTGGAATAACTTCTGAAAGTGAAAAAAGAGATAAATCCGCATCTGTCGCGTTTGGTCTTTCGTTGGTTGTCCCAGGGCTTGGACAAGCATATTTGGAAAGATTTGATGTTGGAAGATATTTCCTTGCTTCTGAGATTTCACTATGGCTTGTCTATTTTGGATTGAATGAATATGGACAATGGTTGAATAACGATGCGATAAATTTCGCGGTGATTCGCGCTGGGATTAACCCAGATGGTAAACCGGATGATTTCTTCGCAAACATTGAAAATTATAGAAGTGTGTATGATTACAATTTAAGAAAGGGAAGAGATAGGGATTATGCGAAACTTTATGATCTGGAAAAGTTTTATTGGTGGTGGGATTCGGAACAATCAAGGCAAAGATATAAGGATATGAGAATTAAGAGCCGTGCGTTTAGATATTATGCTAAGTTTTCTTTCGTTTTCATAATTGCAAATCATTTTGCAAGCGCAATTGATGCCTTGATATTGGCAAGAAAGCAGAGCAAAAGTTTAAATCCTGAATTCGGTTTTATACCCTCACCTCGGGGTTTGAATTTTTATTTAAAATTTGACTTTTAATTTTCTAAATCAAAGTTTGTTCTA
>JBKBWH010000204.1:0-3551 GCA_046289115.1 Candidatus Kryptonium sp. | reverse complement strand
CGATCGGCAAAGATATAGACGAAGCTATGGAGGCTATAGAAAAGGACAACCCCTCCCTCAAAGGCGTTTTGCCGAAGGAATACGCAAAGGAAAAGCTGGATAAGCAGTCGCTCGGTGGTCTGATTGATTTGATAGGTACGATTGCGCTTGGTGACAGCGTTTCTAAATCAAGTGATATACTTGGGCAGGTATATGAGTATTTTCTTGGACAGTTTGCCCTTGCCGAGGGTAAAAAGGGTGGACAGTTCTATACACCGCGTTCCGTAGTACAGTTGCTTGTTGAAATGCTCGAACCTTACGAGGGCAGAGTTTTTGACCCTTGTTGCGGCAGCGGTGGTATGTTTGTGCAAAGCGAGAAATTCGTTGAAGCTCACAGAGATCACTATAACGGAAGAACAAGAGAAATTGACAAGCTTTTCGAGCGTGTTGTTTCCATCTATGGTCAGGAAAGCAATCAGACAACATGGCGGCTTTGTAAAATGAACCTTGCCATACGCGGGATTGACAGCACCAATGTTTTATGGAACAATGAAGGTTCTTTTCTAAACGATGCCCACCCCGATCTGAAGGCTGATTTTGTGATTGCCAATCCGCCTTTTAATGACAGCGATTGGAGCGGAGAACTGCTGCGGACCGACGGACGCTGGAAGTATGGTGTGCCACCAGTATCCAATGCAAACTATGCGTGGATTCAACACTTTTTATATCATCTTTCGCCGAGAGGTACAGCCGGTTTTGTTATGGCAAAAGGTTCCCTTTCATCAAAAACAAACGGTGAGGGAGAAATTCGTAAAAACCTTATTGAGGCGCCACTTGTAGATTGTATTGTCAATTTGCCGACGAAGCTCTTTTTAAATACACAGATTCCCGCATGCTTATGGTTCTTATCAAGGGAAAAGGAAACAAATCCGAACCACCCGCGTCGGAATAAGATTTTGTTTATTGATGCAAGGAATATGGGAACTTTGATAAACCGCAGAACCCGCGAACTCACTGATGATGATATCCGCAAAATAGCCGATACATACCACAACTGGAAGAAGGACGATGGTTCCTATGAGGACATCCCCGGCTTTTGCAAGTCCGCAACACTTGATGAGGTGCGGAAACTGGATTAAGTGCTGACCCCGGGTAGGTATGTTGGACTGCCTGAAGAAGAGGATGACTTCGATTTTGAGGAGCGTGTAAAAAAGCTGACTGCTGAACTTAAAGAACAGATGGAAGAAAGCGTAAAGCTGGAAGAGAGGATAAAGGAAAATCTGAAAAAAGTGGGGATTGAGCTATGACGGAGTGGAGAGAGGTTAAATTAGGGGATATTTGTACAAGTATTCAATATGGTTATACCGAAAGTGCAACTTTTGACCCGGTTGGACCCAAATTTCTTAGAATAACAGATATCGTACCTAATTTTATTAATTGGTCAACTGTTCCTTATTGTAAAATTGATAAGGAGAATTATGAAAAATATAAACTGGATGTTGGAGATATAGTTATTGCTCGTACTGGTGCTACAACTGGATACAATAAAAGAATAAAAGATAGTATTAATGCTGTATTTGCTTCATACCTCATAAGATTTAAGATTAACAAAGAAATTGCTAATGATTGCTTTATTAGTTATGTGCTAAAAAGTGATTCATATTTTGGATTTATTGATAATGCTATTGGTGGTTCAGCGCAACCAGGAATAAATGCAAGAGTACTAAGCCAATTTTCTTTTTTACTTCCTCCTCTCCCCGAACAAAAAGCCATAGCTGAGGTTTTATCATCCCTTGACGATAAAATCGACCTTTTGACAAGGCAGAATAAAACGCTGGAAGATTTGGCGCAGGCATATTTCCGTAAATGGTTTATTGAGGATGCGAGCGACGAATGGGAAGAAATACCCTTAGGTCAATTGTTTGTGATTTCTAGTGGAAAAGGTTTGAAAAAAGAGAAATTTACTGAACATGGACAATACCGTGTTTTAGGAGCAAACGGAGAAATAGGAAAAACGAACGAATACCTTTTCAATGAACGATTAATCTATACAGGCCGAGTTGGAACATTAGGAAATGTTTTTATTGTTGATAGAGAACCTGTTTGGTTATCAGATAACACCTTGGTTTTTAGAAATATAAAGTATTTCTTTTTTGTATACTTTTCATTAAAATGGGCGAATCTTGCTGATTACAATGTTGGCAGTACGCAACCTTTGATTCGGCAATCAGATATAAAAGAAATACGAGTTTTTATGCCTGATAAAGAACGGCTTGATAGTTTTGAAAATCTTGCAAATTCGATTTTTGCAAAAATAAATTCCAATCAAAAACAAATACAGTTACTTCAAAAACTCCGCGATACCTTGCTTCCCAAGCTTATAAGTGGCGAAATCCGCTTAAAAATGTGAGGTGCAGAAAATGCCTAAGCTTTGCGAATCTGAAATTGAAAAAATGGCGATAGAAGAACTGGTTGAATTGGGCTATGCATACCTTTCTGGCCCGGATATAGCACCGGATGCACCTTTTGCAGAGCGCAACAGTTACAGTGAAGTTCTGCTTAAAAAAAGACTGACCGATGCGGTAGTGCGTCTTAATCCCAACCTTTCCTATGATGTTATTTTGGAGGCAGTAAATAAAGTTGCACGTATAAGTTCTTCAAATCTGGTGGCCGACAACGAAGCATTTCATAAAATGCTGGTTGACGGTGTGCCTGTCGAATACCGCAAAAACGGAGATATAGTAGGCGATTACGTGAAGCTTGTGGATTTCTCGGAAGATGGAGTTGACAACAACGAATTTCTTGTAGTCAACCAGTTTACCGTTATTGAAAACAATAATAATAAGCGGCCTGACATTCTTCTTTTTATCAACGGTATTCCTATGGTGCTGTTTGAACTTAAAAATCCGGCCGATGAAAACGCCACCATTCGCAAAGCTTATGACCAAATTTGCACATACAAGGCCACCATTCCAAGCCTTTTTACATATAACGAGATATGCGTTATTTCAGACGGACTGGAGGCAAAGGCAGGTTCATTAACTGCTCCATTCTCACGTTTTTCAACGTGGAAAACAAAAGACGGGATAAATGAAGCATCCCAGTTTGAAGATCAGCTTACTACCCTGATTCACGGGTTGTGCAACAAGAAAACCCTACTCGATGTAAATGTCAATATCAAAATGAACAAAAAATCGAAAATAAAAATGTACAAAAAATAAACTTAGTTTTGCTGGTTTGTGTTGCTAAAATATGCTGTTTTTGACTGCAATCTGTATGAAGGACCTTTTATGAAAATCACGTAAGAATGATGGAGTAGCCTATCCAAAATTGCATTTGCTATCGTCGCTCCACCAAATATCTCTCCCCACTCTGAAAATACAACATTAGTTGTTATTATTGTGCTGCTCTTCTCATATCTGCTTGATATCAGCTGGAAAAATAAATTTGCTCCATCATTGTCTATTGGCAAATAACCTATCTCATCTATTATTAAAACTTTGTATTTCGAAAAATGCTTAAGTTTGTACTCTAATCTGTTCTCTAACAGTGCTTTTTTTAGCTGAGCTATT
>JBKBWH010000203.1:0-3555 GCA_046289115.1 Candidatus Kryptonium sp. | reverse complement strand
TCAAAAGGTTTGGGATTGATAGCATTGGGATATTACAGAACTAATACAAAAACTAGCGTTTCTCTTTCAAATAGTCTTGGGTTTTTATTTAATAACAAGATGTTTAGCATCTTTGCAGATACTAACAAAAATTATGCCATCTTTTCCTTAAAAATTTGAATGTGAAACTTAAAATTTGCTTTATTTTGAAAATTTTTTGAAATTTTCAACAGTCTTTAAAAACAGAGGATGAAGAGGTGAATTTGAGGAAAAAGCATTTACTCTCAGGTAAACCAATTAATCGGAAGCCAATTGAGCCCGATATACGAATTACAAAGCTTGTGGACGGATATTTTCAGGCGTATAATGCGGGGCGCCTAAGGGAAGCATGTCAGTTATTCGTTGGAAAGATGCTTCAGAATGATGTAACGGTTGGGATGAGTTTAACGGGGGCTTTGACGCCGGCAGGGCTTGGGGGAAGTTGTATAGTTCCACTTATCAAAGCTGGATTTGTCGATTGGATTGTTTCAACAGGGGCGAATTTATATCATGACATACATTTTTCGATAGGGCATAATCTCCACCGTGGGACTCCTTTTGTCGATGATAGGGTTTTAAGGAAGGAGGGAGTTATAAGAATTTATGATATTTTGTTTGATTACGAGGTTTTGCTGTCAACGGATGAATTTATAAGGGAAGTTTTAAAACAGCCGGAATTTCAAAAGGAGATGGGCACGGCTGAATTTCATTATTTGCTTGGAAAATATGTGCGTGAAAGAGAAAAGGTGCTTGGTATTAAGGAAATGAGCATTCTTTCAGCAGCGTATGAATACGGTGTCCCTGTTTATGTTTCTTCACCTGGGGATAGTTCGATTGGAATGAACATTTCTGCTATGGTTTTAAATGGATATAAAATTAAAATTGATATCGCAAGAGATGTTAATGAAACAGCGGCGATCGTTTATTGGGCAAAATCAACAGGCGGTAAGAGCGCTGTTTTAATTTTTGGTGGTGGTTCACCGAAAAATTTTTTGCTTCAAACAGAACCTCAAATTCAAGAGGTGCTCGGAATAGATGAGAAAGGACACGATTATTTTCTTCAAATTACCGATGCGAGACCTGATACAGGTGGTTTGTCAGGGGCAACGCCTTCTGAAGCTGTGAGCTGGGGTAAGGTTAATCCTGATAAATTGCCAGATGCTGTTGTATGTTATACTGATTCAACGATAGCGATGCCGATCATTACTTCTTACGCCCTTGCAAAGAGAAAGCCAAGGAAACATAAAAAACTTTACTACAAACTTAATGAACTTGTTGAAAATTTAAGAAACGCACATTTAAAGGCTGTTTCAAGAGGAAAAATAAAAATATAGATCATTTTGTAAGGCAATTTATCAAAAACTTAAAAATGGAGGTTAAAATGCATCACAGATTTCAGCAGCTTCAAGAATTTGTCAATTCGCTTGAGGATGATTTCAGAAAGTTTTATGAGAAAGGCATAATGTCAGCTGGGACTCGTTTAAGGAAAAAAATGCAGGAGTTGAGAAAACTTGCCCAGGAAGTGAGGGTTGAGATACAACAAATCAAGCAGGAGAAAAAAACTGCAAAGAAGGCGGAAAAAGAAGAAGGCTCTGGTGAATAAAATATCAGGGGCACGCTTGTGCCCCTTCTTAAATAAGCGTTATATGTGTTATCTCAGCTGGACAGTTTAACCGCAGTGGTAAACCGACAACGCCGACACCACGAGTGATATACAAGTGTGAATCACCAAGTTTGTAATGTCCAGCCACAAATTTCGATACAAGCGCGGATGGAGTTATATATGTATCATCGATTTTTGCAAAAACTATTTGCCCGCCGTGCGTGTGTCCCGAGACGGTCAGTTGTATTTGGTTTTGTGCAAACCTTGGGAAATCGTAGGGTTTGTGTGAGAGAAGAATTTTAACTTTTTCATTTTTAACATTTTTCATCGCTTTACCGAGGTCTGCTCCATAGCGAAGGTCGTCAATGCCGATTATAAAGATTTCATCACCATTGATTCTAATTTTTTCATTTTCATTTCTTAAAACTCTTATCCCGTTTTCTTCGATTATTTTAGCTATCCTCTGCGGTTGTCTTGGGAAAAACTCATGATTTCCGAGGGTTGCAAAAATTCCATATTTTGACCTTAAATTTTTAAAAACATTTATGAACGGGTAAATCTCATCCAAATCCGATGTTATGAAATCGCCGGGCATAAGAATTAGGTCTGGTTCAAGCGAATTTAAAACTTTGCAGTAAAGTTGCATATCTTCTTCGCTCATAAAAATTCCGGAGTGGACATCGCTTATCAAGCCAATTGTTAATCCCTTTAGCTGCTCTGGAAGGTTTTTAATTTTTATTTTTACTTTTTCAATTTTAAAGTCGTTTCTCGCTATCGTTCCAATTGTTGAGCCAGTGAAAGCGTATGCTGATACGCCAATTAAAGCGGTGCGCAGGAATTTTCGCCTTGATTCATTTAGTTTGGTATGGTTTCGGTATAACCTTTTTGATATAAGATTTACAGGCAAGGCGATTAACTTTACAATCATAATTACGAGGAACACAAAGATAGTTGTCCCTTGCCATATCGCAAGGGGATAGATGAACAGGGGTGAAGTTGTAACAATTTGTATTTTTACAAATCTATTTATGAACAACAGCAAAATAGGGAGATTAAAGAATATAAAGATAAATGGTATCGCTTTTGAAAATTTTCGCAATCTGGTTGTTTCTATGTAAAGCATTAATTTTTTGCACAGATAAACTTGAATGCTGATGACAAGTAATAACATAAAAATCGCGAAGCCAAGCATCATAAGTTGAGAGTGAGTTTTAATTTTTGTTGTGAAATTTAAGAAGAAGGTGATGTTAATCCAAATTTTGACTTGCATTCTTTTCCAAAATTTTTTATATTTTTTACGAGCCTTCCATCCAACCGTATGGGCAGGTAGCTCAGTCGGTAGAGCAACGGCCTGAAAAGCCGTGTGTCCGCGGTTCGATTCCGCGCCTGCCCACCTCTCTTCTTACCCCCCTATTGACAGAAATTTTAAAATTAACTATATTTAGACGACAGGTAAACTTAAAGGGAGGTTTTTTATGAAAAGTTTAAAAGCTTTCCTCACAATCCTTTTAATTTTGCTTTTCACAGTTGTTTCATATTTAAGTTCGCAGGAGTTAAGAAAAGTTGGCTCTGAAACGCCTTTTGAAAAGTATTTCGCTAAAACAATTGCTTATTATGATGATGTGATACTTGTTGGGGATATGTTAAAGGTGCCGTCCGAAAAGAACAGAAAATATTTTGCTTCTTTGCTTGAGAAAGAGATAAGACTTGCAAGATTTTATTGGGAGAGTTTGCCAAGTGAAATAACTTCAAATTTTGAGAGAGTTTGTTTAAGTAAAAAGTATAAATCGGTGGATGAGCTGAAAAGCGATGTTGAATATTATCTTGCGCCGGAGCTTGTAAAAATACTTGACATCAACAAGGAGATAAGAGCTCTTGCGCTTGTAACAGAAGCTGAAAGAAATAGTTTTATAGCAACGAAAGCTAAATCGCTC
>JBKBWH010000202.1:0-3569 GCA_046289115.1 Candidatus Kryptonium sp. | reverse complement strand
GGCAAGTCAAGGTGAATTAAAATAGCTGATATTCCCCAAGCGTAAGGAACCCAGATAAGCCATTTAACAGGTAGAGCAAACATTCTTTCAAAAATTATCAATGTCCCAAGAAATGCACCAACCATCAAGTTTCCATGTGGGGGTAGAAATTCGGGTATTGAAGGCAATACGAAACCTCGGGTTAGTGCAATTCGCCATACACCTATCACCACAGCTGAAACAAACGAAATAATACCAATCAACATTGAACCTTTCAATATCCATTTCTCAAAAGTTGATTCGCTTGTGATAGATCTCATAAGATTATCTTTTCTTTGTTATCCTGACGCTTCGTATGGTTGGACCTGAACTTATATATGCTCAATTAATTTTTCCCCTTTTTCAGCTTGAAATTGAATGAAGATTTTGGGTTATGGTCGTTCACAGGTATGAAAATATCTGACTTTTTCTTTTCCGTGGCATTTATCAGCAAAAATCACCTCGCGTTCTCTCTTTAGTTGTTCTATCGCCGTTTAAACTTTTTTCAAGAATTTAAAAAATTATCGCGAAGGAAAACATTGACTTAAGTCAAGACTTTGAAGGCTGGGTTATTTAACTTTGCGCCGTAGAAAGTTCGGAGGCGGAGCTTGAAATTTAAATCGTTTTATATTAATTTAGTTTCGCTATGCAAAAATAAAATCACGAGGAAAAAATGCTCAGAAATTTTAAGAACCTATTACTTTTTTCATTACTTGCGCTTTTACTTCTAACTGGTTGTTCAACTTATCAAGCAACCAAGCCTGATTATCTAGCTTATCTTGATACTGTAAAAGCGGGTCAATTCGATACGGGGAAAATGTGGACTTTTGATTATCCACCGTTTGATTATTTCAAGAAGACATATAATTTTACTCCAACCTCTGACTGGTTTGAAAAAGCACGACTTTCTGCATTGCGACTTCCGGGGTGCTCTGCGTCGTTTGTTTCAGAAGATGGTCTTGTTATGACGAACCATCATTGTGCAAGGGGAGCTCTTGACGCAGTTAATCGCGAAGGGGAAAATTTACCTGAAACGGGTTTTTACGCTGCTACACTTGAGGAAGAAAGAAAAATACCAAATCACTATGTTGATCAACTGATCCATATTGAAGATGTTACTGATGAAGTTCAAAAGGCGTTTGAAGAGGGAAAAACCGATGCTGAAAGGGTGGCAAACAGAGATAGGAAAATAAGAGAAATTCAACAAAGGTATCAGGAGAAATTTAAGAAGTCAAATCCTGAAGATTCAATTGTTGCCAGCGTTGTCACATTTTATAATGGTGGAAAATATTCGGTTTATGTTTACAAGCGATATACCGATGTACGCCTTGTCTATGCACCTGAAACGATCGTTGCTTATTTCGGCGGTGATCCAGATAATTTCACATATCCAAGGTATGATCTTGATGTCGCATTTTTTAGAGTTTACAAAGATGGGAAGCCATTGAAGACAAGATATTACTTTCCGTTTAGCAAAACTGGCATTAAGGAAGGTGATCCTGTTTTTGTAATTGGAAACCCAGGGAGAACAAATCGTTTGCTTACGGTTTCGCAACTTGAATTTTTCAGGGATGTAAGCTATCCATATACTTTATCAACACTTGATAATCTTGTCAGGATTTACAGCGATTTTCTTAATAAGTATCCTGAAAAGAAGCTAAAGTATCAGACTCGCCTGTTCAGTTTTTCAAATTCTCAAAAGGCATATACGGGAAGACTTGCTGGACTTAGGGATCCATATCTTATGGCAAGGAAACGAGATTTTGAAAAGAGGTTTAAAAATTCTGTTTTAAACAATCCAAGCCTTAAAGCAAAGTATGGCAACCTTTGGGACGAAATTGAAAAGTATCAGAAAGAAAAAGCAAAGCTATTCCATGAACTTCAAGCCTATAATTTTGCTGGACCTTCAAGAAGTGTTTATTTCAGAATTGCAAATGATCTTGTTGAATATGCCGAACAGATGAAACTTCCCGAGGAAAAGAGGGCAGATGCTTACAAGGGCGAACGTCTAAAGAGAACAAAAGCTGGCATTTTCCCACAAGAGATTGAACCCGAACTTGAAAAAGCGATTCTTGTTTATCAGCTTAATTATATGAAATCAGTTTTTGGTGAAAAAAATAAAGCATTTAACGATCTTTTGAAAGGTAAATCACCTGAGGCGGTGGTTGATGATTTACTCAACACAACGATCTTAACTGATAAAGAAAAAGTTAGTGCATTGCTTGATGGTAATCCAGATGATATTTTGAAGTCAAACGATCCTTTCATTTCATTTGTTGTTAAAACGAGAGAGCGAGCGCTTGAGGTAAGGGAGAAATATAACTCCATTAGCGCGAAAGAATCAGCAAAACTTCAACTACTCGGAAGGGCAATCTTTGATATTTATGGGACATCGATCCCACCGGATGCTACATTTACTTTGAGGATAGCTGATGGCGTTGTAAAAAGTTATGAATATAATGGGACGATCGCACCACCCATAACGACATTTTATGGCTTATATGATAGACATTATTCGTTTAAAACCACAAATCGAACTGATTGGGAATTACCAGAGAGATGGAAGAATTTGCCCTCGACATTTGATTTAAGCACTCCTCTTAACTTCGTTGCGACAAATGATATAATTGGTGGAAACTCCGGAAGCCCAGTTGTGAATATGAATCTTGAGGTTGTTGGTTTGATCTTTGACGGAAATATTGAAAGCCTGCCGGGCGATTTCATTTATGTTGACGAGAAGAACAGAGCTGTTGCAGTTGATGTGCGCGGTATAGTTGAAGCGTTGAAGCATGTTTATAACGCTGATAGGTTGGTTGATGAACTTGAACACGGAAGGATTAAATGAGATTTAACTGTTCGAAGCCCCTCTCTACTTTGTGTTGAGAGGGGCGAATGTTTTTAAATTTAAAGGTTTGAAATTATGCATTTCAAAAGACCAATTCCGCTTCATACGAAAATAATTATCGCTTTAATTCTCGGGGCGATTTTTGGAGTTATTTTCAGCATCGATACACATAAGTTAAAAATAGTCACTAAAACGGATAAGGGCGAGGTTAAAAGCATCGTTGAGAGGTGGGATAAAGCTGAATTTATCTTGTCGAATTCTAAAAAAGAGTTTACAAGTGATGACCAATTAAGGATAATCAAATTTTTTAAAGATCTGCCAAAGTCTGAAAGGGATCGCGCAGTTTTAATTTTTTATAAAAAGTTGTCAAATGAAAAGTTCAGCCAGACACAAATCATAAAATTTGAAAACATCATTGATATTCAAAAGGTTAAAACCATCGCAACGGAGATAAAGCCGATTGGGACGATATTTGTTCGTTTGTTAAGTTTCCTTGCAATTCCGCTTGTGATAGCTTCGCTTGTGGTTGGTGCAGCAAGTTTGGGCGATATTAAAAAAGTTGGAAAAATTGGTGGTAAAACGCTCGGTCTTTACATTATTACAACATCGATTGCAATCACGGTTGGACTTGTTTCCGCTAATTTGATTAAACCCGGGGAGAAAATTTCACCAGATATAAGAGATAGAATTGCTTCAGAATATCAGG
>JBKBWH010000201.1:0-3573 GCA_046289115.1 Candidatus Kryptonium sp. | reverse complement strand
AAAAGTTATATTAATATCTGCTCTGATGCACGACCCAAAGGTTTTACTTCTTGATGAACCGTTAAATGGGCTTGATGCAAACGCAATTCAAATTTTTAAAGAAATAATAAAAAAACTTGCTGAAAATGGCAGAACAATCTTTTATTCTTCACATTTACTTGATGTCATTGAAAAAATTTGTGATAGGTTGATAATAATTAACCGTGGCAAAATCATCGCTTCTGGAACACTCGATGAAATACTTAAAATAGCCGAGGTATCGGATTTAAACGATGCCTTCGCAAAATTGACCGGGAGCGAAAGTCTTGAGGTGAAACTTCAAAATTTTATCAACAAAATTAAACCTTAAAGAAAAAGTTTATTTCCTATTGCGCATGCGCTGCAAAGTGCATTTGAACAATAAAACTTATAAAGTTGAATTCCCCCCTGATGCGTCAATCCAGATGATGAAATCTTCACCCTCCCTTTAAAAAGCTCATCTTCAAGTTTCGCCGTTATCCAGTTTGCGGAAAGATTTGGGAAATTTTTGTATATGTCGATCAACTTCTTTTCAATGTCCTCTTTCTTGAAAACCCTTGAAAACACAAGCATAATCGGTAGAACCGCGTTGACAACTATTTCTTTCGACTTTGAAATCCCAACGATATAACCAGTTTTAAAATTGCGACCTCGACCAAAATTATAACGATTTTCCCAATAACCTTCCGATTTCACACGCAATAAATCTACAAGATATCGTATTTTTTCGGTAAAATTTACACTTGAAAGAACTATATCGCTTACTTTGGCGTAAAAATCTTCGTGTATCAAACGCCATATCAAAACAGAAGCACCAGCAAGTTTAAACACTGGGGAATTAGCAGGTCTTACGGATGAAAACTTCCACTCCGAGTGATGCATAATTTCAGAACGATAGAACTTCTTAACATTCATCCACTCCCGATGCATCTCCTCAAGAAAAAGTTTCGTCTCATGATCAAGTTTTTTATTCATGTAATATTCAAGCAATCCCGAAACCCCGAATAAGACCGCTTGAATTTTCAAAATTTGTTTTTCATAAGAGTGTGCAAAGGAATGCTCGGATATGAATTTTAAAGTTAAATTTTTTGAAAGCTTTTGAAATGGCGTTTTATTTTTTGAATACCCGAGTCCTTCCATAATTTTTTCATAAAGAAGCTGGTCCCATATAAACCGATGAGATAACTGATAAAGCGAATAACCCCGATATGTTGGCAGGTAATTTTTCGGTGGCTCTGAGATAAGGAAAAAGTTTTCATCAATTATCTCGATCAACCTTTCACTTAAATTTCTCGCCTTAAAAAATAATCGCGTCAGACCTAACTTTTTTATCCATCTAAGTTTCTCTTCAACCGGAACTATTTTATTTATTTCATAGCATTTAATCTTATCATCTTTTCCCGCTTGCGCCTCGAAAACACTGCTTTTATAGTCAATCTCCCCAGTTAAAACCTTTCTCCCAGAAATTGTTTGAACAAATCCATCGCTTGTATCATCTTCAAAGACAACATGAAGGATAACCGTGTTGTATCTATCGTCAAGATGATGTTTATGTTTTCTCCAATCGGATGCTTTTACATGAATTTCAACATCTCCGCGATAGGTTTTGCCATTGATTTTAACCTTCGCATTTACAAAATCAGCGCCATCGCTTGTGTTTATCTCGCCAACATCGAGGATTTCAATCAAACAATTGGCTTTTGTTTTTAAAGTTAACCTTCTGCCCGAAGAGAGCCAGATGGAGTAAAGATATATTTCGTCAATGTTTTTTCGGCTGAGCATTTAAACTTTTCTTATCAAGATATTTTTTCACTTCATCAAAAAATTTCGCCCATTTTTTGGGGTCTTTGCTATATACCGCTGCGATTGAATCAATCTCCCGCATTTCAACTTTATTTACGCTTAAAACAGAATCAATTTTAATTTTAAGCTGAATCGTATCATTTTTAAACTTCTCTGTCAGAAATAAAATTTCTCCGTATGTTTGCGTAAATTTTGCATCTTTATCTTTTTCTCTTTCGGAGCGACAGGACATAAAAAAAGCCGCGATCAGAATAACGATATATACCGTTTTAAAGCCCACATTAAAAAGTTTTTATTTAAGTAAATCTATGAAAAAATTCGGGAGAGCAAACGATGCGAGGTGAACTTTTTCGTTATAATACTTTAAAGTTGAGGCAAAATTTTTAACTCTATCAGGATAAAAATCCTTTATTGGGTCAAACTTCTTTGAGCCGAGGATAAAACTTATCATCCCACTTGCATAGGTTGGAACATTAGCAATATAAAAATGAACTATCGGAAAATACCTTTTGAAAATTAAAAAAATCCGCTTTATCAAATCCGGGAAAACAAAAGGTGATTCCGATTGAGCTACGATTATTCCTGAATCATTTAAAGAGGCAAAGGCATTTTTATAAAAGCTTTCTTCGAAAAGTCCAACAGCTGGACCTATCGGGTCTGGGGAATCTATCAAAACGACATCATAAATTCCACGCTTTGACTTGACAAATTCAATTCCATCTTGAAAGTTTACTTCAACTCTTTCATCATCAAGATATGAAGCAAGGTTGGGGAAATAAATTTTTGATGTTTTTACAACCTCTTCATCTATTTCAACAAGTTCAACTTTTTCAATTGACTTATGTTTTAAAATTTCCCTTACAGCACCGCCGTCTCCACCGCCTATTACAAGCACATGTTTTGGCTCTGGATGAGTAAAAAGAGGAACATGCGCTATCATCTCATGATAAATAAATTCGTCTTTCTCTGTAAGCATAATAAACCCATCCAACGCCATAACTCTACCATAGTCATAAGACTCAAAAATCTCAATCTTTTGGTAAGGTGTTTTCTTCTCAAAAAGTTTATACTTCACCCTTAAAGATATAGCAGTGTTTCCAGGTCCATATTCCGTAAACCAAACCTCTTCTCTATTACTATTTGGTATGTCAGTATTTACTTCACCTTTCTCCTGCAAGGACTCCTGCTGATATTTTCTTTGTAATCGTCCCACTTATGTTTTCTGAAAGCCCGCGTTTTACCTCCATGAGGTAACTACTTTTAGCCTTGAATTTTTCCTTTAAATACTGATAGCTCACATATGGATCAACATCGTCACCACAGGTGAAGACATCAACCGCTGCGTATCCATATTCAGGCCATGTGTGGATTGTAAGATGTGATTCCGCTATAACGACAACCCCACTTACACCATGAGGATTGAAGGTGTGAAAAAATGTTTTTACGATAGTTGCACCGGCAAGTTCTGCCGACTTCGTCAAGACTTTTTCAACAAAAGAGACATCGTTCAAAAGCTTGCGGTCACAGTTGAAAAGCTCGATTAAGAGATGCCTCCCTAATGCCTTCAATTTCACCTCCTCCTATTTTTTAGAGTTTAACATTCTAAAAAATACAGGTAATTATTAATAAATTTTTTGTTAAGTTTCAAGTTTTTAAAGCAAAAAGGGGCTTTTGAAGCAAAGCCCCTTTTTAAAGTTTTTACTTTATCTGGGAAATCTCATAAAAGTATCTAACGAATGCTTTCATCCCACC
>JBKBWH010000200.1:0-3583 GCA_046289115.1 Candidatus Kryptonium sp. | reverse complement strand
GAGTTAATGTGTTAATTGAAAATACATTTCTCGGCTCAGCGACAAACCCGGATGGAAAATTTATCATCAAAAACATTAAGCCGGGGAAATATACGCTTAAATTTTCAGCGATAGGCTACGAAACAAAGAGAATTGAAATTGAAATCTTGCCCGCTCAAGAAACTCAAATAACAATTGAGTTAAAACCGACCGCTTATACAATTGAACCAGTTATTATAACAGCAACAAGAAGGGAACAAACACTAAGTGAAATCCCGATAAGCACTTATGTGGTTGAATCTGAACTGATTTCAAATAGAAATAACCTTCAAATCGACGATATACTTCGCTATGTCCCAGGCGTTAATATGATACAATACCAAGTTAACATTCGCGGATCAAGTGGTTACAGTCGAGGGACAGGGACAAGAGTTTTACTTCTCTTCGATGGGATGCCATTTTTAACCGGCGATGCGGGGGAAATAATATGGGAAGCTATACCGGTTTGGCAAATTGACAGAATTGAAGTCGTAAAAGGTGCTGGCTCAGCTCTCTACGGCTCAAATGCGATAGGCGGTGTGATAAATGTGATCACAAAAGAAACATTACCTAAACAAAGCATTCGCTTTAGAACTTACATCGGGATGTACGACAAGCCGTATTATCAAGAATGGAGATGGAGCGAAAGAAATAGGTTTTATTATGGTGCTTTCACTTCTTCAAACTTCTCCGTTCAAAATCTTAGTTCATTAATTCACATACAAAGAAGTATCGACGAAGGGTATAAACAAAACCAAAATTATCGCAGATGGAATCTCTTCTCAAAATTTAAGTATAACTTTTCACCCTATTCAACCTTAAACTTTATTTTTACCTATCTCCGCCAGAAAAATGAAAACTTCTTCTATTGGAAAAATCTGAGAAATGCTTTGCGACCAAGAGACGAAGATGTTGGAGCGATGGTAAATTCGGAAAGATTTGTCGCTTTCGCACAATACAAAGAAATTTTAAGCCAAAGACTTTTTTACACTTTTCGAATCGGCTTTTTCAGAAATAAGTGGAATGACAACGCAACCCCTCAAAATCGAAGCACCGCTGGCTTTACAAACTCGGAAATTCAAATCAACTATCAACCAAATGAAAAAAATTATCTCATATCTGGAGTTGAGTTAACCTATAACGCTGTTAAATCCTCACTCTTTGGAAAGAAAAATTCACACTCAATTGCATTATATCTGCAAGATGACATCAAACTTTCACCGAAATTTTCTATTTCTATTGGCATAAGGAATGACTTGTATAAACTTGATTCTTTGAAATACACCGGACAGATAAATCCGAAGTTTAGCGCAATTTACAAACTTACCCCGACTTTAAACTTTAGAACATCTCTTGGAACTGGTTTCAGAGCCCCTGCAATAAGTGAAGCCTTCACAAGCACATCCGCCGCAGGTGTAACCATTAAACCAAATCCATCTCTAAAACCAGAACGAGCCATATCATTTGAAGTTGGCTCAAGATTTATATCTCCGACTATGTTGGTTGATCTATCACTATTTCGGAATCACTATTGGAATTTGATTGAGCCAGTATTTGATATAGACGGAAAAATTGTATTTAAAAATATAACGGAGGCAAGAATACAGGGAGCGGAAATTGGAATTAATTTCTATCCCGCGAATTTTATAAGTTTTTCACTTGGTTATACTTATCTTTTCCCGTGGGATTTAAGTGAAGATGCAATCTTGAAATACAGACCAAAACATATTTTTTACGCAAACGCAAATGCAAGTTATAAGTTCTTACTTGCAGGGATTGATTTCAGATTCATTAGTAAATATGAAAGAATTGATGAACTTTTAAAACTCATCGTTCCAGACGCAGAAGCAAGGGTGCCGATCTATGTTGTCGATGCAAGACTTGGGATTGATATGAAAAAATTTAAACTCTACATCAACGGTAACAACCTTTTGCAATATAACTATGTTGAAATCGTTGGGAATTTAGCACCGATAAGAAATTTCAATCTGTCGGTTGAATATGAGATTTGATGGAAAACTTGAGAAAGATGAAAAATAGAGTTCAATCCCTACAAAAGATGGGTTGATCTTTGGATGGAGGATTAAAATGGGCAACTATCGGAAAAAAAGCGGGACAAAAACAAGTTCGTTTGGCTCTCCAGGAAGGATTGCTCATGATTCTACTCCATTCTACTCAAGCAAGTTATATAAAGGATTGCCCAAAGAAGAAACTTTAGAATATACAGAAAACCTAGTTCCACCGCAGATCTTGGATAAGATTTTTTGTAAGTCAAGCGAGAAAATGGGAGAATTACCAGATAATAGCGTTCATCTAATGGTTACTTCACCGCCTTATAATGTAGGGAAAGAGTATGATGAGAACCTCACTTTGGATGAATATAGGGCGTTCTTGAAAATGGTATGGAGTGAAGTTAGAAGAGTTCTCGTTCCAGGAGGAAGGGCATGCATTAATATTGCTAATCTTGGGCGAAAACCATACATTCCACTTCACGCCTTTATCATTGAAGACATGCTTGATTTAGGATTTTTGATGAGGGGTGAGATTATCTGGAATAAGGGATCTAGTAGTAGTCCTTCAACAGCATGGGGCACCTGGCTTTCAGCTAAAAATCCAACATTAAGGGATGTGCATGAGTACATTTTAGTCTTTTCAAAGGGTACTTTCACAAGAGAGAATCTTGGTAGAAAAAGCACTATTTCCAGAGATGAATTTCTCGAATTCACCAAAAGCGTTTGGACATTTCCAGCAGAGCCAGCAACAAAAGTGGGGCATCCCGCTCCATTTCCGGTAGAATTACCATATAGACTGATTCAGCTTTATACCTTTGAAGGGGAAATTGTTTTAGACCCTTTCATGGGCAGCGGACAAACAGGAATTGCAGCCATTAAATCTAATCGGCACTACATAGGATATGAAATAAATGAAGAGTATGTGAAGTTGGCAGAAAAAAGAATTAAAGATTTTATTTCAGCAACAGCTACTTTAAAACTATTTGAATTTGAGGAAGGGAAGAAAAGAAAAAACAAAAAATGACAGAGGATTTTGGATAAGGAATTTATTAAGGAATTTATTGATGAAGTATATCTTCAAGATACTTATACCTACGAATTTTTAAACAAAAACTTGACAAAGATTGAGGTTTTTTTATTATATTTTTCTTTAAGAAGTTCAGTAAATCCTATAAACAAAGCAAGTAAATTAAGGAGGTTAAATTGGGCAATCAAAAAGTAAATTTCAAAACCGAAAAAGAACTCCAAAAAGCAATTTTGGAGGAAAAAGCAAAAGGAACTCCCGATTTAGAGATTGGCAAGAAATACGGGGTTACATTTAAATATATTGAAAAACTCATTACCAAAACGCAGGGGCTCAGTGTTAGTGCTTTAAAAGTTTCTAAAAAAATAAAAACACTTTACCCAAAATATTTCAAAGAAGAGCGAACCACGGTTTGGAGTTTTAAACAAAGGGGCGATTGGGCAACTCATAGTGGAGAATATAGAGGTAATTGGTCTCCCTACATTCCAAGAAATGTTATTCTAAAATACTCAAAACCAGGTGAATTAGT
>JBKBWH010000001.1:0-33194 GCA_046289115.1 Candidatus Kryptonium sp. | reverse complement strand
GGTTGATTTAGTTTTATCAATGGGAAATCTCTTTCGGCAATACTTAATTTTATTTTCACAATATCCATTCTCATCAGGGTAACTATTCCAGGACCTCCAACACCAGTTGGGACGAGTGTGAAAACTTCTCCTTCGTTCATAAGTTTTTCAGTTATAATTCCATCAAAGGGTGCGCGAATTTGGGTGTTAGAAAGAATGAGTTCATAAGAGGCTTTGGCTGCTTCGTAATTTGCTTTAGCTCTTTCAAGTTGTTGTTCGGGAATTGAGCCAGTTTCAAAGAGTGATTTCATTCTTTTATAGTCGGATTCTGCAAGTTCATATTGTATCTTTGCTTGAGTCAGTTGTTGAGTATTCATTTGGGCGAGGATCTGTCCCTCTTTTACAAAGTCGCCTTCTCTTACATAAATTTTTTCAACCGTCCCAGATATTTGTGCGCCAACTCGAGCTTTTTGATAAGGTTCTACGGTTCCAGCGTATTCAAGGATTATATCATAGTTTCTTTTCTCTGCTTTCGCTACTTTAACTGGGACTATATCTTCATTTAAGTTGTTTGATTTAGGATCTTCATTCTTTGACGCACATCCCAAGAAAATTAATCCGACAATTAGAAATGTGCCCAAAAATAGTTTTTTCATTTTTCCTCCAAATGATTTGTTTTACCTATTAATCTTTCAAGGTCGCTTAACGCTGTGAGGTAGTCATAAATTGCTTGTTGATAATTTAATCGTGCTTGTGCGAAGTTCACCTCTGCGTTGCTGACTTCAAGTTGTGTTCCAACGCCACTTTCAAATCTTTTTCTTGCTATTTTATATCCAAGTTCAGCAAGTTCTACAGCTTTTTTCTGGGCTTCTATTCTTTTCTTCGATTGCTCAATTTTATAGATCGTGCCTTTTAATTCGTTTTCAAGTGCCTGCTTTACAAAATGCATCCGTTCTGTTGACTGTTGAAGCGATACCCTTGCCTGATCGATCCTTGCCTGCGTTCCAAAACCTCTGAATATCGGGATTTGTATTTGCAAACCGATAAATGTTGTTCTTATCCATCTATATTGATTGAAGTTGAAATCGTTCGCTTGTGCTTGGTATTGAAGATTCCCTGTTAGAAATAAGGCTGGGAGATGACCAGATAATTCAAGTGAGACAAGCGATTTTGATAATTCTATTTGATATTCCGCCTGTTTTATGTCGGGGTTGTTTTCATAAAGTTCTTTTAGGGCACTTGTATAGTCAATTTCTGCAAAATTATCAACATTCATTTCTCCAACCACATCTATCTCTTCGTTGACATCGATCCCAAGGGCAAGTTTAAGGGCATTTTTTGCAAGTTCAAGGTTGTTTTCGGCTTGAACCAACAGCGGTTGTAGATTTTGATATTGAACCTGGGCATTGATATAATCATATTCAGAGGCAACACCTTGTCGATACATCTTCTCAACATTTTTTAAATTATCTTCAGCAAGCTCAATTCTCATTTTCGTTATTTTGTAAGCTTCCTTTACGAGAAGAACATTGTAAAAAGTTTTTTTCACATCGCTTATCGTCTTCAAAACTATACTTCTGTATGTTTGCTCTGCGATTAAACGTCCCTTATTTGCAGTATTTACCCCGGCATAGACAGACCATGAAAAAAGAGGCATCTGAAGGCTGACCAAACCAATGTAAGAATTGTCAAACCCTATCTCGATCACGCCACCCGTTAGCCTTCCGAATGGTGAATCTGGTGGGAGAAATAAAACAGGTTTCTTTAAGTATCTTGAATAACTTCCCGATAAACTAATTTGGGGAATTAAGTTTGACCTTGCCTCAACAAGTTTCTCATCGGATTTGATAATCTCAAGGCGAGCGGTTTTCACCTGACTGTTGTTCTCAAGTGCTATTTTTACTGCGTCTTCAAGTGTTAATATCTTTGGCTGTGATAGCAGTGTTATCGGTAAAAGGATAAATAAAACTAATGCTTTCATTGTGTTTCTTCTTATTTGTTTTTGGATATTCCATCAAAAATTATTTGGATGACCGCATCTGTCATTTCTTCTGGTTTTAAATCCATTTTGTTCTCATTGAGGCAGCCGTAGATGATATCTCTTAGCATACCGTTGAATGCCATTATAACGAGGTTTGGATTTATGTTCTTCAGTTTGCCACTTTTAATATCAGTTTTAACTATGTCAGTTAATGTTTTTGAAATTTGTTTTAACCTTTCAAGAATATAGTTTCTCGTCGTTTCCTTTTCTTGGGTTTCCATTTGCATGATCGCTTGCATCATCACATGGAATGAATGGGTATTTTCAGTTAGGAAGAGGCGAATGATATTAATGGCGTAAGCCCTAAGTTTCTCGCGAGCACTTCCTTTAAGATTTTTCGCTTCATCTGCAAATGATTGAACTTTGTCAAAAACTGTTTTCAAGATCTCATGGAAGAGATGTTCCTTGCTTGGAAAGTAAAAATAGATGGCACCTTTGCTGAATTGGGCGTTTTCAGCTATCTCTTCAATGGTTGTATCTTTATAGCCCTTTTTACCAAATAGATATAACGCGGACTCAATGATTTCTTGTTTGTGCCTTTCTTTGATTATTTCACGCCTTTTTGACTTTGACATACCGGTTTATTTTAAGTTTCAAGATGACCAAATATAACACTTTTTGACTTAAAAGTCAAATTTTGACCAGATGTTCAAAATTCAAGCAAGGATTGAAGCACAGCAGTGAGATGCTCTTATTTTTGATTTGAGGGGTTGATTTTTTAAATTGAACATAAAATCATATCAAATTTTTAAGCCTTTACGATGAAATATCTTGAGGATACAATCGCTGCAATTTCAACGGCGATTGGAGAGGCTGGGATTTCTGTGATCAGGATAAGTGGGAAAGATGCAATAAAAATTGCTGATAAAGTTTTTAGAGGCAGGAAGAAGCTTGAGGAGGTTAAAACTCATACGGCTCATTACGGGAGTATAGTTGATTCAATGGGGAAGGTTGTTGATTATGTCGTTGCTACTGTCTTCAGGGCTCCGCATTCATACACGGGCGAGGATACGGTTGAGATAAGTTGTCATGGAGGAATTTTCGTCACGAGAAAAGTTCTTGAGACAATACTTGAGGCTGGAGCGCGACTTGCACAACCGGGTGAATTTACAAAGCGAGCTTTTTTAAACGGAAGGATAGATCTTTCGCAGGCTGAGGCAATCGCTGATTTGATACGGTCTGTGACTGACCTTGCGTATCAAAGTTCGCTATCTCAGCTTGAAGGTTCGCTTTCAAGAAAGATTAAAAAGATGAGGGATGATTTGATAAATTTATGTTCGCTTGTTGAGCTTGAACTTGATTTTGCAGATGAGGACCTTGAATTTGTTGATAAGCCGGAACTTGCGAATAAAATTAGAGATGCGATAGATGAAATCGATGAATTAATAGAGACATTTAAATATGGGAAAATTTATCGTGAGGGAGTAAAAGTTGTCATCGCTGGGAAGCCAAACGCTGGAAAGTCAAGTTTATTGAATGCCCTTTTAAGTGAGAACAGGGCAATAGTAAGCGACATTCCAGGGACGACGAGGGACATAATTGAAGAAAGTTTAAATATTGAGGGTCTTCTTTTCAGGATCGTTGACACAGCGGGTTTAAGGGAGACTTACGATGTCATTGAACAAGAAGGAGTTAGAAGAGCTGAAGAACAACTTAGGAGGGCGGATATGATTTTGCTTGTGATAGATTCAACCGATGAAATTAGTGAAAGCGATATAAGGCTTTATCATCGTGTTTTAAACCTTGCGATGGATGAATCAAAGAAATGCATAATTGTTTTTAACAAGGTTGATCTTTTGAATGGAAGGGAAATTCAAAGGGAGAAGATAGCTAACAATTTTCCTGTTATTAATATCTCTGCTTTAACTGGGTTTGGGCTTGATAAGTTGAAAAAGATAATGGTTGAACAATCTTTTTTTGGAATGAACAGAACTGAGGCAAGCGTTGTTATTACAAATGTGAGACATCGGGATGCACTTATTAAAGCAAAGCAGAGCTTACTTTACGCTCTAAAGTCGCTTGAAGAAGGAATGAGTGGAGATCTTGTGGCTGTGGATTTAAGAGCTGGGCTTAATCATCTCGGTGAGATAATCGGGGAAGTGACGACGGATGATATCTTAAACAATATCTTTTCAAAGTTTTGTATTGGTAAATAAAAGTGTTTCACGTGAAACATTTTGAAAACAAAATTTTAAAGCAAAACGATGATGATAAACCCAACGATAGATGAAACCTATGATGTTATAGTTGTTGGTGGAGGACATGCTGGAATTGAAGCAGCGCTGGCTTCTGCCAGAATGGGAATGAAAACGCTTCTTATGACGATGGATATAACTGCTATCGGTCGGATGTCATGTAATCCTGCGGTTGGTGGTACTGCAAAAGGGCATTTGGTTAGAGAAGTTGATGCGCTTGGTGGGGAGATAGGTAAAATTGCGGATGCGACCGCAATTCAATATAGAATTTTGAACAAGTCGAAAGGTCCTGCGGTATGGTCTTTGAGAACTCAAAATGATCGCGAGCAATATTCAATAGAGGCGCGAAGGCGTGTGGAAGCTCAAGAGGGACTTGATATAATGCAGGATGTTGTGACGGAAATTTTCGTTGAAAATGGCAAAGTTGTCGGAATTAGAACTGGGCTTGATATAAAAATTGCGTGTAAGGCACTTATAATTGCAGCTGGGACATTTTTGAATGGGAAGATGTACACTGGGCTTATAAGCAGGGTTGGTGGAAGGTTTGGTGAACCTGCAGCGACGGGACTTACGGAGTCGCTCGAAAAGCTTGGCTTTGTGAGCGGAAGGTTAAAAACAGGAACTCCGCCAAGGATTGATGCACGAACCGTCGACTATTCAAAGGTTCAAGTTGAACCTGGGGACCCCGATGCTGAACCTTTTTCCTTCCAAACGAAAGAAATAATCAAAGATCAAATCCCTTGTTATTTAACCTATACAAACGAAGAAACGCACAAAATTTTAGAAAAAGGATTTGATCGATCTCCACTTTTTACAGGTCTTATCAAAGGTCGAGGTCCAAGATACTGTCCTTCAATTGAAGATAAAGTTTATCGCTTTAGGGATAAGGAAAGACATCAAATTTTTCTCGAACCTGAGGGAAGGGATACGCATGTAATGTATGTTAACGGTTTTTCGACAAGTTTGCCAGTTGAGATCCAACTTGCGGGATTGAAAACAATACCCGGGCTTGAAAATGTGAAAATGCTTCGCCCGGGATATGCCGTTGAATATGACTTTTTCCCACCGCATCAGTTAAAATTGACGCTTGAAACAAAGCTTGTTGAGGGACTTTACTTTGCTGGACAAATAAATGGAACCTCCGGCTATGAGGAGGCTGCTGCGCAGGGGATAATAGCTGGAATAAATGCTGCGCTTAAAATTAAAGGTGAAGATGAATTTATTCTGAAGCGAAGCGAAGCTTACATTGGAGTTTTGATTGATGACCTGATAAACAAAATCATTGATGAGCCTTATAGAATGTTCACATCAAGAGCTGAGTATAGATTGATGTTGAGACAAGATAATGCGGATAGAAGGCTGATGAAGTATGGGTATAAGTTCGGATTGATCCCAAGCGATGTTTACCAAAGGTTGCTTGAGAAGGAGGAAATGATCAAGGAGGCGCTTTACTTTATTAAAAATAGAAGCGTTAAACCTTCTGAGGTCAACTCATATCTTGAAAAAATAGGTTCAAAACCACTTGAGCAAAACGAAAAGCTTGAACAACTCATAAAAAGACCTGAGGTCAACATATCTGAACTTTTTGATCTTGAAGCGTTCAAGTCCGATAATATTCTACAAAAGGTTTTGCGAAGGAAAGATGTATTAAAGCAAGTTGAAATTGAAGTAAAGTACGAAGGATACATTCAAAGACAACTTGAGGAGATTGAAAAGTTCGAGAAGTATGAGACAATGGAAATTCCACCGGATTTTGATTATAACAAAGTTAAATCGCTTTCAACTGAAGCAAGAGAAAAATTAATGAAGGTCAGACCAAGATCGATAGGTCAAGCTTCAAGAATTTCCGGCGTTTCACCTGCTGATATATCAGTTCTAATGGTTTATCTGAAAGGTTAAAAGTGTTTCACGTGAAACACTTTTGATGTGATCTTTAAGTTAAAAAATTTGTTCGATGAGCTTTGAAGAATTTATCGAGATGTGCAGGTTAAATGGTTTAGAGATCTGCGAGGATAAAGCAAGCCTTTTACAAAATTATGTAGATCTTTTGCTTAAGTGGAATGAAAAGGTGAACTTGGTCTCAAGGGAGGAAACCGACATTTGGGGCAGGCATATACTTCACTGTGTTTCGCCTTTGTTTAAAATTGAGATCGAGCCAAATTCTTTAATACTTGATCTTGGAACGGGCGGTGGATTGCCCGGGATACCTTGGGCAATCTTAAATGAGAGCGTAAAGTTTGTCCTTCTTGATGGAACACGAAAAAAGGTTGAGGCGGTATCTGATATTTTAAAAAAGTTGGGTCTTGAGAATGCTAAAGCAGTTTGGGGGAGAGCGGAAGAAATTTCAAAGTTAGAAGAATACAGGGGCAAATTTGATTATGTAATTTGCAGAGCTGTTGGACAGTTAAAAAAGATTGTGAAATGGAGCGTGGAATTTTTAAATCCTCAAAATTTCTCAAAAAAATTCTTGGAGAAAATAGACCAAAGGAGTTATCTTCATTCTGGTTCTTTAATTGCTTTCAAAGGTGGAGATATTGAAGATGAGATTAAAAATGCGTTTAAAACGGGTTTTGTGGCTGGTGTTGAAATCCTTGAGTTAAATTTTCAAGGGTTTGAGAAGATAAACTTTAAAGACAAAAAGGTTGTGTTAATGAAATTAACAACAAAAAAGGTATAAAATGGCAAAATCAGGGAAAGAGCTATTTGACGAGCTATTGAACTTGATAACTGAACAGAGAAATCCAGCAAGCATGGATATTGATTCAAAATCAACGATTGAGATTTTAAAAATCATCAACGATGAAGATAAAAAAGTACCTTATGTTGTTGAAAAGGAGATACCATACATTGCGCAGGCGGTTGAGCTTGTCGTGCAAGCGTTTAAGCGAGGCGGGAGACTAATTTATATTGGTGCTGGGACAAGTGGTAGGCTTGGGATTCTTGATGCTGCTGAGTGTCCGCCAACATTTGGAACCGATCCGGAAATGGTTCAGGGAATAATTGCTGGTGGCCCCGAAGCTGTGTTCAGGGCTCAGGAAGGTGCGGAGGATAGAGAGGAAGATGGGATAAGGGATATTGAAGCGAAAAATGTCAATGAGAAAGATGTTGTCTGTGGAATTGCAGCAAGCCGAAGGACTCCTTATGTGGTTGGAGCTATAAGAAGGGCTAAAGAGCTTGGCGCAAAGACAATTTTTATAACCACAAATCCGCGGAATCAATTTAATTATCCCTTTGTCGATGTTGCAATTTGTGCCGAAGTTGGTCCGGAGGTGATAATGGGTTCGACGCGAATGAAGTCGGGAACGGCGCAAAAATTAATTCTTAACATGATTTCAACAACCGCCATGATAAGGCTTGGAAAGGTTTACGAAAATCTTATGGTTGACCTTCAGATGACAAGCGAGAAGTTAAAGGAGAGAGCAAAGAGGGTGGTTATGATAGTTACTGGGGTTGATTATGCAACAGCCGAAAAATATTTAAAAGAAGCCGGTGGTCATGTGAAGACAGCAATTGTTATGATAAAGACAGGTTGTTCTGCTGAAGAGGCACGAGAAAGGCTGAGAAAAGCTGATGGATTCGTGAGGGCAGCAATTGAAGGGAAAACATTGATCTAAGTTTCAGACGATGGATTTCGTAGAAAAAATTTTTAAAATAGATAAGTTTGAAAAGTTAGGTGAATTTTTGGAGAGCCGGGAGAGGAGTATAAACTTAAAAAATGTTGCTGGCTCTCTTTTTAGTTTTATTGTTGCTTATGTATATCTAAAGTTTGGGGATAGAGTTATAGTCGTTGTTCAGGATGAGGAATTTGGGCGCAGGGTTGCGGATGATGTGAATTTCATCATTGGTGAGGATAAGGTTTTTGAGTTCATCCCAGATGAAGATATGCTGGCGGATGATATTGATATTTTAAGGGTTAAGTTTGCCCATGAATATACACGTGGCGATAAAGTTATAATTCTTTCGATAAAGCAGATCGAGGAGAAAGTTCCTTTAAGCAAAGAACTTAACACTCATTCTTTTGTTCTTTCGGTTGGTGAGAAGGTAAATTATGATACTTTTATTTCTTATCTTGTGAAGGAAGGTTTTGAAAAGAAGAGGTATGTTGAGTCGAGAGGAGATTACAGCGTAAGGGGAAGCATCATTGATGTTTTTGGGTTTGTGGGTGAGTTTCCTATAAGAATTGAATTTTTTGATGATGAGGTGGCATCGATAAGGGAATTCGATATTTTCACGCAGAGGTCATTGAGAAATTTAAATCGAACCGTCGTAGTTCCAAAGCTTACAGATTCAAATTTTGAGATGGTTGAGGTTTCACGGCTGTTGGATGATTCAATTTGTATTGTTGAAGATAAAAATCTTGTGATTCAAGCGATTGATGAGGACATATTTGAAGGGATTAAATTTAAAAAGTTCATAAATGTTTTGAGGCTGGAGACTGGAGACTTAAATGGGGATGTTGTAAATTTTTCATCAAGGGCACAGCCATTTTTCAATAGCAGTATAACTTTATTTTCGGAGGGGGTTGGAAAACTGTTAAGGGATGGGTTTGAAGTTTTTGTTTTATGCGACGGAAAGGAACAGATGGAAAGGATGAAGGACCTTTCTGAGGACGCAATGGGATTTGAAGAGGCGATGAAAATTCATTTTAGCGAAAAATCGTTAAATTCAGGTTTCATTTTAACTAAGGATAGAATTGCTGTCTTCACAGAGCATGAAATTTTCAACAGGGTTAAGGCAAGGAATTTTTTAAAGTATAGAAAGTTTAAGGGGATAACTCTTCATGAACTTGAAATGCTTAAACCGGGTGATTTTGTTGTTCATGTTGATTATGGGATTGGGAAATTTGTGGGGCTTCAGAAAATAAGAATAAATGGAATTGACCAGGAAGCGGTTCGGCTTGAATATGCCGATGGTGGAATTTTATATGTGAATTTGAATTACATTAACAGGATAAAAAAGTATCGCGGGGAAGAAGGGGTTGTTCCGAGACTGAATAAACTTGGCTCAGCGGAGTGGGAAAAACTTAAAGAGCGGACGAAAGATGGTATTAAAAAGGTTGTGAGAGATTTTATATGGCTTTATGCGAAACGAAGTTATGTAAAGGGTTTTAAATTTTCCCCCGATAATTATCTGCAGAAGGAAATGGAAGCGTCCTTCATTTATGAGGATACACCAGATCAGCGAAGGGCGACAATTGAGGTCAAGTGGGATATGGAAAGCGAGAAACCGATGGATAGATTGATATGTGGTGATGTGGGGTTTGGGAAGACGGAGGTTGCGATAAGGGCAGCATTTAAAGCAATTTTAGATAAAAAACAGGTTGCGGTGCTCGTTCCAACAACGATTCTTGCACATCAGCATTATAAAACATTTACGGAGAGATTGAAAAACTATCCAGTAAGGGTTGAGGTTATTTCAAGATTTATTCCGAGGGCGAAGCAGATGAAAATAATTGAAGACCTTGAGAAAGGAGAGATTGATATAATCATTGGGACACATAGATTGCTTTCAAATGATGTGAGATTTAAGGATCTCGGTTTATTGATCATAGATGAGGAGCACAGATTTGGGGTTGAGGCTAAGGAGAAGTTGCGGAAGGTAAAGGTTAATGTTGATACTTTAACTTTGAGTGCTACTCCTATTCCAAGGACACTGTATTTCTCGCTTATGGGTGCGAGGGATATGTCGATAATTAACACTCCACCGCCGAATCGCCTTCCAATAATTACAAAGATAATAACAGTCAATTCTCCAAAATTTGCTGATATTGTTAAAAACGCAATTTATCACGAGGTAAGCAGAGGGGGTCAGGTTTATTTTGTGGTTGATAAAATAGCAGAGATTGAAGATATAGCGAGATTTTTAAGGGAAATTGTTCCTGACTTAAGATTTGATGTTGTTCATGGGAAAATGAAATCATCCGCTATTGAGAAGGTGATGCTTGGGTTTCTTGATCAGAAGTTTGATATTTTGATTTCAACGAAGATAATTGAGGCAGGTATTGATATTCCGAATGTAAATACGATTTTTATCTACAATGCGCATACATTTGGTCTTGCGGAGATTTACCAACTTCGTGGAAGGGTTGGGCGTTCAAATAGGCAAGCGTATGCTTATCTTGTGATACCTCCGGTTGAGGCAATAGGAACAAATGCTATTCGCAGGCTATCAGCGATCGAAGAGTTTACGGAACTCGGTTCGGGTTTAAATCTTGCTTTAAGGGATATGGAGATTCGGGGGATAGGGAATTTGTTTGGCAAGGAGCAAACGGGTTTTATCAACTCTATTGGATTTGATCTTTACTGCAGAATACTTGAGGAAGCAGTTGAGGAGCTGAAGCAGCGTGAGTTTAAAGATATTTTTAAAGGTGAGAGGAAGTTAAGAAAGAAATTTGATGCGATAGTTTCTGCAGAGGTGAACGCTTTTATTCCTGATTATTATATTGACTCTGATTCCGAGCGATTCAGCTATTATCAAAAATTGTATGAAGCTGGGAGTTTGGATGAAATTGAGGCGATAAAAGATGAACTTGAAGATAGATTTGGGAAATTGCCTGAGGAGGCGGAGAACTTAATTTTAATTTCGAAGATAAAGCATTTATCTGAAAAGAATTATATTCGGCGCGTTGAAATCGGCAGGGAACATGTTGTTGTCATCCCTGGGGAAAATCTGGTAAACTCAGAAGTTTTTAAAGAAGTTGTGGATGTTTTTTCAAAGGGTGCGAGTCTAAAATTTGAGAAGGTGGCTGGAGAGACGAGATTAGTTTTAAAGTTCAAATATTCAGTCACTGCAAGACAAAATCTTATCAAATTTTTAGGTTTGCTTGAGGAGTTAACGCTTCAGTTTTCTTATGATGAAGGAGACCTCACCGCCAATCCATAGATTTTTATCTCCCTCTTTAAATTTTAGGGTTTCATAACCTCTGCTTGATGGTATAAGGTAGATCTCGTTGTTTTCGTTTTTATAATGTCGAATTAATCCTTCGTTTTTAATTACGGCGAAGACGATACTCCCATTTTTGATCTCCAAATTTTGGGTTATAATTGCTATATCTCCCTTGAAGATCCCATTCTTTTGCATTCCATCATCGGTGACTTCAACTGCGAAGGATGGTGAGGTATCAAAGATTTTCATATCAAGTTTTATTGTTCCGTTTAAGTTTGTAAACATTGCCAATGGATTTTGAGCGTCAAAAGTTGAGATGAGCGGTATTTCTTTAAGATCGATTTGGGTTTTGTCAAGTTTAAGATCGTTTATATTTATGTTCCTTGCTTTCAAGTTTGTTCTTTGAATATACCCTTTTCTTTCCAAGGCTTTTAAAACCGAATAAGCCGAGTTTGTTGACTTAAAGTTAAATTTTTTGCAAATCTCTCGTATCGTTGGCGGTTTGTGATTTTCAATCGTATATTTTTTGATAAATTCAAAAATTTGATTCTGTCTTTTGGTCAACGCTTCTTTCATCAGTTTTTGGACTTTTGTTTTCTCGGTTTTCCATGTGGCAATATACTGAACATTTGTTTAAAAATCAAATCTTTTTTATTTCTCTTTCCTTTCGAACTTTATGTAAAGCCGAAATAACGCACTTATATCGATTAGGTTGGGTGGAGACTTGACTAAGCGATTTAAAAGTGTATATTTAAGGGTGCAGTGGTAAATAGTGGTGATTTGTGGTAAAAAATTTAAATTATTTATGCTATCGTTTATAGGAAAATACAAATATGCGGTGGACGAAAAAGGTCGAGTGAGCATCCCGGCGAGGTGGCGTAAATCTCTTTCGCCAGAGGCAAATGAAACCTTTGTAATCACGAGAGGTTTGGACCATTGTCTTTTTCTTTATCCACTTGACGAATGGGAGAAAATTGAAAAAAGATTAAGAGAGCTGAACACATTTAACCCCGAGCATCGGTATGTTATGAGGGTTCTTCTGATGTGGGCGAATGAGGTTACGCTTGATAATCAATCCAGAATTATGATTCCGAAAAATCTTCTTGAGTTTGCAAAGATAGATAGAGAGGCGATTCTGATTGGCACACTTGATAAGATTGAAATTTGGAATCCTGAGGTTTATGAAGAATACGAAAAAGGTCAACCTGATTATGAAACTGTTGCAGCAAAAGTCCTTGGCTCAAAATAAAATGGAGAAAGGTTTTCACATACCTGTGATGGTTGAAGAGGTGATGAAATATTTGATAACTCGTGATGATGGAATTTATGTTGATGGGACGATTGGAGGTGGAGGGCATAGCGAGGAGATCTTGAAAAGGACAAGGGCAAAGGTTATTGGATTTGATATTGATCCAGAAGCAGTTAGGTTCGCCAGTGAAAGATTAAAAATTTTTGGTGATAGGGTTTTAATTCTTAATAGAAATTATGCGACTTTGAAGGAAAGTTTGGCTGAAATTGGTGTTGGGAAGATAACAGGTTTTTTGCTTGATCTTGGGGTTTCATCGTTTCAACTTGATTATGGTGGTGGTTTTAGTTTTAGACTTGATGACAAGCTGGATATGAGAATGGATAGGAGCTCTGAGCTGACGGCGGAGCATATCTTAAATAATTATTCAGAAGGAGAGATTGCTGATATAATTTTCAAGTTTGGTGAAGAGCCGAGGGCGAGGATGATCGCAAGGGAGATCGTCAGATACAGAAGAAGAAAAAAGATAGAGACGACGAGTGAGCTTGTAAAAATTGTTGATAAAGTTGCGAGCAAGAAATATAGGTTGAAGGTTCTCGCAAGGGTTTTTCAAAGTTTGAGGATTGCAGTTAATAGAGAGCTTGACAATTTGAAAGTTGCTCTTGATTCTGTTGTGAATGTTCTTGAGAAAGGAGGTCGGATTGTTGTGATTTCGTATCACTCGCTTGAAGATAGAATTGTTAAGATGTTTTTTAAAAGTAATGAAAAAAGGTGTATATGTCCACCGGATGTTTTTGAATGCAAGTGTGGAAAGGTTGAAGTTATAAGAATTCTTACAAAGAAACCCATAGTGCCAAGCGAGAAAGAGATAGGTTTAAATCCAAGGGCAAGGAGCGCAAAACTAAGAGCTGGAGAAAAAATAGTTGAGTTTACATGAGTAAGGAAAAAGATAAAATAAGTGGAGCGAAAATTTTTATTTTTCTTTTGATCGCTGGCGTGCTCATAGTTGTATATATTTGGAATTCTTTTATCGTCGATAGGCGTGCTGATGAGATTGTTAAACTCGAGAAGAAGCTTGAGCAGTTGAAAATAGAAAGATTGCTTCTTGAAGCAAGATATGAGAAACTTGTTTCGGTAAATTATGTGGTCCCGTATGCTCAGCAAAGGCTTGGTCTTGTTTTTCCAAAGGAGAAGCCCAAAGAAATTGAGGTAAGAGAGTGAAGATTAAACTCGGAAATAATTATGGACATGAGAGAGATTTAGGAGCGGTGTTCAAGGTGAGGTTAGATTTTCTGTTTTGGGTTTCTACGGCGCTTCTTGTGCTTATTGTCTTGCGACTTTTGAAGGTTCAAATTATCGATCATTCTTACTATTCTTCACTTTCAAATGCTCAGTATTATACGAAAGTGACATTGTTTGCAAAGAGAGGTTTGATTTTTGACAGAGATGGTAGGATTCTTGTAACCAATCTTGTTGAAACCCAAATCGGAGCAGATCCATTTTATTTGAAGAAAGTTGGCGCAGATATAAATAGAGTTTCGGAAGAATTGGCGAAAATTTTTGGTGGGGATAAGAAGTATTATTTAGAGAAATTGAGAGATACGAGCAAAAGGTTTGTTTGGCTTGTTAAAAATGCAACTCCAGAAGAAGTCTCAAAATTTGATGCATTTGTAAATGGTCTAAGAGAACAAAAAGAGAAAAAAATTTACAGGGGAATAGTTAAAGTTGAAAAGTTTAGAAGATATTACCCTTATGGTAAACTCGCAAGTCATGTGCTTGGGATGGTTAACATTGATGGTAAGGCTTTGATGGGGGTTGAACTTGAGTTTGACAAAATTTTAAGGGGTAAAGATGGATTTATGAAATTAACAAGGGATGCGCTTGGTATTACAAAGGCGTCTATTGAGGTTGAAAGGGTTGAACCTATTGATGGATATAATTTGAAGTTATCTATTGATGTGGGTGTTCAAACGATCATTGAAAATGAGCTTGAAAAAGCTGTGAAAGAATTTGAGGCTGAAAGCGGGGTAGTAATAGTTGTCGACCCATGGACTGGAGATATACTTGGTCTTGCGAATTATCCAAATTTTGATCCAAATAATTATTGGTTGTTTGATGTAGAGAATTTTAAAAACAGGGCACTTCTTGATGCTTTTGAACCTGGTTCAACTTTCAAAATTGTTCCTGCTTCGCTTTTACTTGAAAAGGACCCGAATAAGTTATATTCAAAGGTGAATGTTGACGGTGGAAAAAGCGTTGTCCGAGGTGTTAAAGTTGTTGATTTTAAACCAAACGATGTTTTGAGCTTTACAGATGTTTTAAAGTATTCAAGTAATATTGGGATGGCTAAGCTTGGGCTTGAGCTTGATAAGGTTGAATTTTATAAACATATCAGAAATTTTGGTTTTGGAGCTTATACGGGTATAAATCTTCCAGCTGAAGCCAAAGGTGAGGTGAAAACACCTGATAAATGGTCACCGGCAACCAAAATTTACATGTCTTTTGGTTATGAATTAAGAGCTACAGCCATTCAAATTGCGATGGCTTATGTAAGCATTGCAAATGGTGGGGTTTTAATTCAGCCAAGGATAGTAAAGGAAATACTTGATTTGGAGGGTAAGGTTGTTAAAAGTTTTCCTGTTGTCAAGGTTAGACAAGTTATTTCAGAAAAGACAGCAGAAATTTTGACGGAAATACTTGAAAAGGTTGTAGATGAAGGGACAGGGATGCAGGCAAAGGTTGAGGGTTTGAGGGTTGCAGGAAAAACTGGGACGGCGCAGATTTATGAATTTGGGTTTTATTCAAAAGCGCGCTACCGAGCTTCCTTTGTTGGATTTTTCCCAGTTGAGAAACCAAGATTTGTTTGTTTTGTCATGCTTGAATCTCCGAAGAAAAGCTATGCTGGTGGAATTGTTGCTGCGCCTGTTTTTAGGAGAATTGCGGAACAGTTGATCAAACTTTCGCCCATTGAAAGCGAATCCAAAGAATTTGAGGTTGTTAAGAATGAAAGTAAAATGTTTCTATCTGATGAAGATGCTGCCATGGTTAAGGTTAGAGATGGTAAAATGCCAGACTTGAGGGGTTTATCTCTTCGTTCGGCGCTTTCAAAAATTTCACCTTTTGATTTAAAAGTTAACATCATTGGTTCTGGCGTAGTAGTTGATCAAACACCAAAGCCAGGGTCAAGTATAAAAGCCGGAATGGAATGTGTTCTTTATTGTCGCGATAATTTGGAAAACAAATTTAGATGAGGGATGAAACTTTCTGAAATTTTAAAATATCTCAAGGTTAAAAAGTTTGTCGGAGATGAAAATTTAAATGTAAGCGGGATTGCCTATGATTCTCGGGAGGTTGATGAGGGTGAGCTTTTTGTTGCGATAAAGGGCTTAAATGTCGATGGGCACAGATTCATTCCGGAGGCAGTGCTTGGTGGTGCAGTTGCGATTATCCTTGAAGATGATTTAATCGATGATAATTACTTTATTGAAAGGAATGTAGCAAAAATCGTTGTTCCGGATTCAAGAAAAGCACTTGCGGTTGCTTCATCGGTTTTTTATGGTTTTCCATCCCAAAAGTTAAAACTTATTGGTGTGACTGGGACAAATGGTAAAACGACGACGACTCATCTTATTAAGTCAATTCTTGAATTCGGTGGAATGAAGGCTGGTTTGATTGGGACGATAAATTATGTTATCGGTGACGAAATCATTCCCGCAGGTCAGACAACACCTGAGTCTCTTGAGATTAACAGGTTTATTAGCAAAATGGTGGAAAAAGGAATTTCGTCTTGTGTGATGGAGGTTTCATCGCATGCTTTGGCGCTTGATCGAGTTTATGGGCTTGATTTTGATGTTGGGGTGTTTACAAATTTAACACATGATCATCTCGACTTTCACCAGACCTTTGAAGCTTATTTTCAAGCGAAGAAAATTTTATTCGATTCACTTAAACAATCTGCTTATGCGGTTTATAACATTGATGATCCACACGGGGAGAGGATTGTTGCGGATACAAAAGCTATGAAATTATCTTACGGAAAGAATGAAAGAGCGGATGTGAGGATTAAAGAATTTCGATTGGGTTTTGATGGGACATATGTTATCGTTCAAGTTCCGACAGGGGCTGAGCTGGAGATAAGTTCAAAATTAATTGGCGAGTTTAATGTTTATAACATTTCATCTGCAGTTGCTGTTGGTTATATACTTGGTATTGAACTTGAGGATATAAAAAGAGGAATTGAGGCGGTTGAAAGTGTAAAGGGGCGATTTGAAAGGATAGTTTCACCAGATGGTTATACAGTGATAATAGATTATGCACATACGCCAGATGCGCTTGAGAAGTGTATTGATGCAATTTTAAAGATGAGAGAACAATTAGGTGGAGGAAAATTGATAACGGTTTTTGGTTGCGGTGGTGATAGGGATAAAAGCAAAAGACCAATAATGGGAAGGATCTCAACAGAGAAAAGTGATATCACTGTTATAACATCAGATAATCCAAGGTTTGAGGACCCAGAGGGAATCATTTCTGATATTCTTAAGGGGGTGAAGGAAAATTCCGTTTATTATGTTTTTGTTGATCGCAAGGAAGCTATTGAGCGAGCGCTTGAAATGGCTGAAAGAAATGACATTGTTTTAATAGCTGGAAAGGGACATGAAGAGTATCAAATCATAAGAGATATTAAAGTTCCATTTAGTGATAGTCAAGTTGTGTTTGAATATTTCAAAACCAAAGTGAAAGGACAGAATTGAGTTTAAGCATGGAGCACATAAGGAAGATGGGTTTTATTGATGCATTAAATCTTAAAAAGATGGAAAAGAAAAGAGTCGCTGGAGTTTCTACTGATTCAAGAAAAATAAAAAAAGGCGAGATATTTTTTGCGATAAAGGGCGAGAGATTTAACGGACATGACTTTGTTAGTTCTTCTTTTAAAAGAGGAGCTGTGGCGTGTGTTGTTAATTTTGAATGGTTTGAAAAGAATAAAGAAAAGTTCAAGACAAAAGTTTTGATCGCTGTTGAAGATACATTAAAAGCGCTTGGCAAACTTGCCAATGCTTATAGAAGAGATTTTGATATCCCGGTGATAGCTGTTGCAGGAAGCAATGGTAAAACGACGACGAAGGAGATGATAGCATTTGTTCTTGGGCAGAAATATAAGGTTTTGAAATCCGAAGGAAATCTCAATAATCAAATTGGTGTTCCGTTGACGCTCTTTCAGCTTAGAAAATCGCATCGAGTTGCGGTTATTGAATTTGGGACAAATCATTTTGGTGAAATTAGGTATTTATGCGAAGTTGCGGAACCAGACCACGGTTTGATAACGAACATTGGGCGGGAACATATTGAGTTTTTGGGTGATATTGAAGGTGTTGCAAGGGAAGAGGGTTCTCTTTTTGATTATCTTTATGAAAGGGGCGGATTTGTCTTCGTCAATGTTGATGATCCACATTTGAGGAGGATGGGTGAGAAGTTCAAAGATAAAATCACATTTGGTTTTGCTGAAGGTGCAGATGTTCGAGGTGAGATAGTTGATATTGATGATTTTGCAAGGGTTAAGTTTAAGGTTAAATTTGGCGGGAAGGAACAGGTTTTGAAGTTAAAAATTCCCGGTGAACATCTTGTGATGAATGCGATTTCAGCATTTGCAGTTGGGTTAAAATTTGGGGTTTCTGCAAATCTTATAAAGAAAGCTTTGCAGTCTTACAAGCCATTTTCAAAGCGGATGGAGATTTTAAAAGTGAAGGGGATAACAATAATAAATGATACATATAATGCAAATCCAGATTCGGTTATAGCGTCTCTTAAAACTCTTGTTCAAATGAGGTGTTCTGGCAAAAAGATAGCAGTGCTTGGTGATATGCTTGAACTTGGTTCGTATGCTGAAGAAGCTCATCGGGAAATTGGTCGAAAGGTTGCGGAGTTCGGCATTGATTATCTTTTTACTTATGGTTCGGATATGCATTATGCTTATGAGGTGGCTTCGGATTTGATTAAACATTCGATGCATTTCGATGATAAAGATTTTCTTGTTTATCATCTTTTTGAGGTTGTTGAGAGAGGTGACATAGTGCTTGTTAAGGGTTCAAGGGGTATGCAGATGGAGGATGTAGTTGAAAAACTTATAAATAAAATTAAGGGTCTGGCTTAATGCTATATTACCTTTTTGATTGGATAAACAAGTTATATGCGCCACCTGGGTTTGATGCTTTTAGGTTTATAACCTTTAGAAGTGGTCTTGCGGTGTTAACCTCTTTAATTATTTGTTTCTTGTTTGGTCCGAAGATAATAAGAAAGTTAAAGGAGCATCAGATTGGTGAGATGATCCGCGAGGAAGGACCGGAAAGACATAAAGCGAAGGCTGGGACTCCGACGATGGGTGGTTTAATAATTCATCTTGGGGTTCTTGTTCCAATTTTGTTATGGGGTGATTTGAAAAATATGTATGTATGGTTAGCGATTCTTGTCACCGTATGGCTTGGGATAGTTGGTTTCATTGATGATTATCTTAAAGTTGTTAAGAAGTATCCGAATGGTTTAATCGCAAGGTATAAGTTGATAGGGCAGATAAGCATTGGTTTGATTGTTGGGGTTGTGCTTTATAATTCACCAGAGTTTGATGGGATAGAGACGATAACCACATTGCCGTTTATAAAAAATTTGAATTGGGATTATGTTTATTGGTGGATTTATATTCCTGTGATCGTTTTCATAATAACGGCGACATCAAATGCGGTCAATCTAACTGATGGTCTTGATGGGCTTGCGATTGGAATAGTTGGGATTTCGGCTCTTACGCTTACTATTATGGCTTATGTTTCGGGACATATTGAATTTAGTAGGTATTTGAGCATAGTTTATCTTCGGGGTTCGGGTGAGCTTGCTGTGTTTCTTTCAGCTCTTGTTGGAGCGTCACTTGGTTTTCTATGGTTCAATGCATATCCAGCCCAGGTTTTTATGGGTGACACAGGTTCGCTTGCGCTTGGAGGGATAATTGGTGCTGTTTCAGTGATGATAAAAAAGGAACTTTTGCTTCCTGTTTTCGGTGGGGTTTTTGTAATTGAAACATTGAGCGTTATAATTCAGCGTCTTTATTTTAAGTACACGAAGAAAAAGTATGGTCAAGGTAGAAGGGTTTTTAAAATGGCGCCGATTCATCATCATTTTGAATTGCTCGGATGGGAGGAGCCGAAAATCGTGATAAGATTTTACATAATTGCGATAATTTTCGCCATTTTAAGCTTGGTTACATTTAAACTTAGGTGAAGAGAAATTAATGAGCTTGACTTTTCAAAATATTGAAGGTAAGAGAGTTACTGTGATCGGTGGAGCAAGAAGTGGTCTTGCGGTGGCGAAGCTTCTAAAAAAGATGGGAGTAGAGGTTTTCGTAAGTGATATGAAAAAACCTGAGGAGATAAAGTATGTTAAATTTACACCTGAAGAACTTGGGTCAGCTGGGATAAAGTATGAATTTGGTGAACATAGTGAAAAAGTTTATGATTGTGATTTTATGGTGATAAGCCCGGGAGTTCCATCGAATGCGCCAGTTGTTCAAAAAGCGATGGAACTTGGGATAAAAGTATGGAGCGAAATTGAGGTTGCATCGTGGTTTTGTAAAGCGCCAATTGTTGCTGTGACAGGAACGAACGGCAAAACAACTACGACAAGTTTAATTGGGCATATTTTTAGAACAGCTGGTTTTAAAGTCATTGTAGCTGGAAATATCGGGGCACCTTTTTCAGACTTTGTTCTTGATGCTGACGAGAAAAGTATTGTTGTTTTGGAGGTCAGCAGTTTTCAACTTGACCATATTGAAAGTTTTAGACCGAGGGTGGCTATTCTTTTAAATATAACGCCCGATCACCTTGACAGATACGATTCGTTTGGTGATTACATCCTGTCGAAATTTAGAATTTTCAAGAATCAAAAGGAGGATGATTTTGCGGTTTACAATTATGATGATGAGATAGTTCAGCCATATGTTGAAAGTTTAAATGTTGTCAAGTTGCCATTTAGTGTCAGGGAGAAGCTGTCTTGTGGGGGATTCATTGATGATGGTTATATCACTTTGAACTTCAAAAATAAAAAAGAGAGGATTTTAAAGATGAGCGATTTAAAGATCAGGGGAATTCATAATGTTTATAACTCACTTGCTGCTGCGCTTGCAGCAAGAGCTATGGAGGTTAAGGATGAAATAATAAGGGAGAGTTTACAAAGTTTTGAGGGGGTTGAGCATCGGCTTGAGTTTGTGCGTGAGATAAACGGTGTTAAGTTTATCAATGATTCTAAAGCGACAAATGTGAATTCTCTTTGGTATGCGCTTGAAAGTTTTGATGAGCCGATAATTTTGATCGCTGGTGGAAGGGACAAGGGCAACGATTATTCAAAAGTTTATGACCTTGTTAAAAGAAAGGTTAAGCTTATAATTGCTATGGGTGAGTCAAAGAGTAAAATTTATAATGAGTTTAAGGATTTGACCAATGTAATTGAGGTTGATTCAATGGAGGAGGCAGTTAAAAAAGCTTATGAGAAGGCAGAACCTGGAGATGTTGTTTTGCTTTCGCCGGCGTGTGCAAGCTTTGATATGTTCAGGGATTATGAGCATAGGGGTGAGGTTTTTAAAAAACTTGTGAATGAACTGTGATGAAGACATCAGAGCAACATATTGACAGGATTTTGTTTACATTTGTTGTCCTTTTAATGTTTATCGGGCTTTTTGTTGTTTTTTCTTCAACCATTTACATTGCGGGCTCAAAGTATAACTCTGGGATTTATTTTCTTGGGAAACATTTTCTTCGCATTTTGCTTGGGCTTGCAATTATGATCTTTTTTGCTGTTTTTGTTGACTACTCAAAGCTCAGGGAATATGCGCCGTATATTTTTATCATCGTTTTGATTTTGTTGGTCTCCGTTTTAATATTCGGGAAGGGGGAGGCAAAAAGATGGCTTCAAATTGGTCCATTGGTTTTTCAAGTTTCGGAGTTTGCCAAGATCGGGACGATAATTTATCTGGCTTATTTGCTTGAGAGAAACCGTGATAAAATTAGGGATTTTAAATTTGGTTTTTTGCCTTTGTTTGGTGCTGTTGTTCTTGTATTTGTGCTTGTTTTATTGCAAAAGAGCTTTACGATGGCGTTTTTAATTTTTTCGGTTGGAATTCTTTTAATTTTTCTTGCTGGCGTTAAAGTTAAACATCTTATTTTAGGTATTTCAGGAGGTTTGCCTTTGCTTGTTCTTATGTTTTTTGTTGAACCATATAGATTTCAAAGATTGCTTGGTTATATTAATTTTAGAGATGCTCCAAACGATGCTAAACATCAAGCGTTGCAGGCATTGATTGGGCTTGGCACAGGCGGATTATTTGGAGTTGGTCCTGGACATAGCAGGCAGCGTGAGTTTTATTTACCACTTGCGTATAACGATTATATATTTTCAATTTTTGCTGAGGAATATGGTTTCATTGGTTCTTTGATTTTACTTTTTATTCTCTTCGTTATTTTTTATCGCGGTATTAGAATTGCAAGGTATGTGGTTGATGACTTTGGTAAATTTCTTGCGCTTGGGATCACATTTTTAATTTTCTTAACCGCCTTTGTTCATATTGGTGTTGTCTCAAGACTTTTACCGCCGACTGGCATACCGCTTCCTTTTGTAAGTTATGGCGGTAGCGCTATGATTGCGAATTGCATTGGTGTTGGGATACTGTTGAACATTTCAAAGCAAATTAAACATTGAAATGGTAAGAGTAATGATAACAGGTGGTGGAACAGGTGGACATATTTTCCCAGGGATAGCGATCGCTGATGCGGTCAAAAAAATTGAGCCTGAATCTGATATAATTTTTGTTGGGACGAAAGGAAAGATTGAATCAAGGGTTGTTCCGAAAGCTGGTTATAAGTTCGTGTCCATTTGGATTTCGGGACTTAGGCGTTCGCTTGACTTAAGGAATTTGTTATTTCCGTTGAAGCTAATCGTAAGTTTGATTCAGTCTTTTTTGATCATAAAAAAATTTAAGCCTAATGTCGTTGTTGGAACTGGTGGATATGTGAGTGGTCCGGTTGTATTTATTGCTTCTTTGCTTGGAGTTCCAACTTTAATTCAGGAGCAAAACAGTTATCCTGGGATAACCACTCGCCTTCTTTCAACGCTTGTTGATGAAGTGCACATAACTTTTGAGGCAAGTCGCAGGTATTTGAAAAGGAAAGACAATGTTTTTCTTACTGGAAATCCGATAAGAAGCAGTTTAAAAATTTATCCGAAGAGTGAGGCTTTAAAATTTTTCGGGCTTGATGAAGGAAAGAAGACATTGTTTGTGTTTGGAGGAAGCACTGGAGCAAGGTCAATAAATGAGGCGATGCTTGAAATAATTGATGAACTCGTCGAAAAAGATATACAAGTAATCTGGCAAACAGGTATGTTTGATTTTGAAAGAGTTAAAGATAAATGTAAAGGGATGCACGGAGTTAAAGTTTTCCAATTTTTAGATGAAATTGATTATGCTTATTCAGCTTGTGACCTTTCCGTATGCAGAGCTGGAGCGACGACGATTTCCGAGATCACTTATTTTGGTGTTCCGTCAATTCTTGTTCCATATCCATTTGCAGCTGCTAATCATCAATATGAAAACGCAAAGGTTTTGTTCGAAAATGGAGCTGGTGAGATTTTGTTTGATTCGGAACTGAAATCGAAATTGAAAGAGAAAATTTTAAATTTGATCACTGATGACGAAAAACTGAAGATGATGCGAGAAAAGGCAAAGCCATTGGCTAATCCTGAGGCAGGAGATATAATCGCAAAATCAATTTTAAAATTGGCAAAGGGTAAAAATGTTTAGCACAGTTAGAAAAATACATTTCGTCGGAATTGGTGGAATTGGAATGAGTGGAATTGCGGAAATTTTGCTTGATCAAGGTTTTAAAATTACGGGCTCAGATAGGCAGTTGTCCGATATAACTGAGCGACTTGCAAATCTTGGGGCAAAAATTTACGAGGGTCATTCTCCTGAACATGTTGAGCCTGATGTTGATGTTGTCGTTTATTCTTCCGCTGTTAAATTGGATAATCCTGAAATTCAGGAAGCGATGAGACGTAAAATCCCCGTGATCCGCAGGGCTGAGATGCTTGCAGAACTTATGAGGTTAAAATACGGAATTGGTGTAGCTGGGACACATGGAAAGACAACCACGACATCAATGGTTGGGCTTGTTTTAATAGAGGGTGGATTTGATCCTACTGTTGTAGTTGGTGGTGTGTTGCGTGATCTTGGTGGGACGAACGCACGACTTGGACATGGAGATTTTATAGTTGTTGAGGCAGATGAGTTTGACAAGTCTTTTCTTCAGCTCACGCCAACAATTGCTGTCATCACGACGCTTGAACCTGAACATCTTGATTCTTATGGAAGCGTTGAAGAATTAAAGTCAGCTTTTGTTGATTTTGCGAACAAAGTTCCTTTTTATGGTTTTGTTGTCCTTTGTCTTGATGAGCCAATGATTCAAGACATTATGCCGTGGATAAAGAAAAGAGTAATAACTTATGGATTAAATGCGCAGGCAGATGTTCAAGCGATTGAATTGGAATTTAAAGAGAGACGCTCTTCTTATACTCTAATTTACAAAGGTAAAAACTGTGGAAGGGTAAATTTGCAAGTTCCGGGACTTCATAATGTTAAAAACTCGCTTGCGGCGATCGCTGTAGGGATGGAACTTGGGATTGAACTTGAAAAGGTTAAAAATGCTCTTGAAAAATTCCGAGGAGTTTATAGGCGTTTTGAGATAAGAGCTGAGGTAAACGGTATAATTGTCGTGGATGACTATGCGCATCATCCAACGGAGATAAAGGCGGTTCTGCAAGCAGCGAAAGATAGCTGGAAGAGGCATATAATTGCTGTGTTTCAGCCGCATCTTTATTCAAGGACGAGAGATTTTTATCAAGAATTTGGGCGTTCGTTTTTTAATGCCGATGTATGTGTTATAACTGATGTTTATCCAGCGAGAGAAGAGCCTATTGAAGGTGTAAGTGGAGAATTAATTGCAAGCTCAGCGAGAAGTTTTGGACACAGGGAGGTTCATTATGTTCAAGATAAGACAGAGATACCTGATTATGTTTTGAAGCTTGTAAGTCCTGGGGATATGGTCATATTTATGGGAGCTGGTGATATAACAAAGATTTGCGGTGACTTTATAAAAAAACTTCAGGAAAGATTTAGGGATGATTAAGCTTGAGGAAATAAGAGAGATAGTCAAAGGAGAAATTTTGATCAACGAACCACTTGCTAAGTGTTCGACATTTAAGATAGGTGGACCTGCTGATATATATATCGCGCCGAGGGATGTTGATGAGTTGTTAAGATTAATTCAATATTTGAAGGAGCAAGGAATTGATTTTATAATCCTTGGGAATGGTAGCAATGTGTTGATAAGTGATGAAGGTTTTAGAGGTGCGGTGATAAATCTTGAGTCTGGTTTAAACTTTATAAGAATTGAAGGGGAGTATGTCGTTGCAGGCGCTGGTATTAAGCTTGCGAAGTTTGTTGATTTTTGTATTGAAAATGGTTTTCAAGGTGTTGAGATGATGGCAGGAATACCCGGGACCTTAGGTGGAGCGATAATAATGAACGCAGGAGCTTATTCTGCTGAAATTTCAGATCACCTTATTGATGTGGATGTGATAAGGGGTTTGAATCTTGTTAGATTGAAGAAAGAGGAATGTGGCTTTGGATATAGAACTTCAAATTTAACAAAAGATGTTGTCGTTCAAGCAAGGTTTAAATTTCCGCATGGCGATGTCGAGGAGATGAAAAGAATAAGGCGCGAGATTTTAATTAAGCGGAATCAAACACAGCCTGTTAATTTCCCAAATGTTGGCAGCATTTTTAAAAATCCGCCAGGAAACTATGCGGGTAAGTTGATTGAGGAAGCGGGATTAAAGGGAGTTCAAATTGGTGGCGCACAGATTTCTGAAAAACATGCGAATTTTATAATCAATAAAGGAAATGCAACTGCAAGAGATGTTCTTGAATTGATAAAGATTGCGCAGCAAAAGGTTTACGAAAAATTTGGGGTCAAGCTTGAACTTGAAATTAGATTGATTGGCTTTAAAGAGGAAGAAATTAAAGATTTGGTTTGATATGAGATTAGCTGAGAGAGAAATAAAAATATGGATGTTTGCAGTTTTTAGTGGATTTTTTATTGTGTTGATCTTCGGCGCTATGAGCTGGCATGAAAATAGGGTTTTGAATAAAATAATTGTTAAGGGGAATGATGCGATATCGAACGAAAAAATAATTGAGCTTGCTGGCGTCAAGCCGGGCATTAAACTCACAGATATTGATTTGTCAAGGGTGAGAGCAAATGTTGAAAGACATGGGTTTATAAAATATGCCGAAGTTTATATAAATTTGCCCGATGTTCTCTTCATAGAGGTTGTTGAAAGAGAACCAATAGCCATGTTAGCGCATCAAGGTAAGATTTATTACATTGATTCCGATGGTGTTGTTATCTCTTTTGATGAGATTAATAAGATATTTGCAGTGCCCCTTTTAAGTGGGGTTAGTTATAAGCCTATTAATGTTAATTTAGATACGGTGGGTCAATTAAGAAAACAGTTTGAACTTATCAAAGTTTCGATTGATAAAAAGGTTTATGATTTGATTTCGGAGGTGAAGTTTAGGGATGGCGAATTTATTTTATTGACATCAGATGGCGCAGTTACTGTTTTTCTTGGTGGCGATGAGTTTGAAAAAAAACTTATTTTGTTGAGAGAGTTTTGGGCGCAGGTTATTCCAACGCGTGGGTATCCAAGTTATATTGATTTGCGTTATAATGGAAAGTTATATGCAAAATTTGGTCAAAAAATTAACGGGTAAAACATGACATATATAGTTGGACTTGACATAGGGACGAGCAAAGTTTGCGCACTTGTTGCTTCTCTTGAAGAAAATGGAAAGATTCACATCCTTGGGCTTGCAAAAAGCCCGACATATGGGCTTGTTCATGGTGGAATAGTTAACATTGAAAGGACAGCTGAAGCAATACGCAGTGTTATAAACATGGTTGAAAATCAGTCGGGAGAGCGGATAAGAAAGGTAGTTGTCGGGGTAGCTGGAGAAGATATAAGTGGGATTTCAAGTATAAGCGTGGTTACAACGCGGGCTCCAAACCATGTTATCACAGAGGGAGATGTCGCTCGTTTGATAGAGGATGCCAAAAATATTAGGTATCCATCTAACAAGGTTATTTTGCATACGTTGCCTCAAGAGTTTAAAGTAGATGGAGTTGAAGGGATAAAAGACCCTGTTGGAATGGTTGGGATAAGGGTTGAGGCAACAGTTCATATTGTTATGGCTCCAGTATCTTTGATTGAAAATTTTAGACGGACCGTTGGCAAGGCGAAACTTGAAGTTGAAGAATTTGTTTTTCAGCCACTTGCTTCAGCGTATTCCGTGCTTGAACCTGAAGAGATGGAGATAGGGGTTGCTTTAATTGACATAGGTGCGGGTACTACAGATGTTGCGATATTTGAAGATGGTATAATAAGATACTCAGGAAGTTTACAAATGGCTGGGGAACAGATAACCAAAGATATAAGAAAAGCGTTTGGAGTCCAGAGAGAGCTTGCTGAGAGATTGAAAATAACCGAGGGATATGCTTATATAGATGCAATTACGGAGGATAAAAGCATTATAGTTCACGGAATCGGAGGTCGTGAGCCATTTGAAATTACCAGAAGCATGCTTTGCCGGGTGATTCAGCCGAGGGTTGAGGAGATATTTGAGAATCTTTACATCAATCATCTTAAAAATCAAGGCTTTACCAGAAGAAACATACCTGCTGGAATTGTTTTAACCGGGGGCACTGCGCTTTTGAAGGGAATAGTTGAACTTGTGAGTGAAAAGTTTGAACTGCCGGCGCGCATTGGGATACCAATGGGATTTGCGGGTGGACTTGTTAATGAGGTTCAGAATCCGATCTATTCAACCGTTGCAGGTTTAGTTTTGTATAGAGCTGAAAGTATTAAGAAAGGCGAGACAGGTAAATCGGGCAGTGTTAAAAATTTAATGGTTAGGTTAAAAGAATTCTTTAGAGGGATCTTTAGTTAAAAAATAAATTTGGAGGCTATTATGATGATTTTAGCTGATGAATCAGAGCAATCATCAAATCTCGGTGCTAAGATAAAGGTTGTCGGCATCGGAGGATGTGGATGCAATGCTATTAACACTTTAGTTAAAAAAGGAATTACTGGGGTTGATCTTATAGGAATAAACACCGATTTACAATCCCTATCCCAATGCAAGGCCCCGATTAAAATTCAAGCAGGGAAAAATTTAACAAAAGGACTTGGTGCTGGCGCAAGACCTGAAATTGGACAAAAAGCAGTTGAAGAAATTCAGGGAGAGATTGAAAAATTTTTACAGGGTAGTGACCTTGTCTTTATCACTGCAGGAATGGGGAAAGGAACTGGGACAGGTGGAGCTCCTGTGGTTGGTAGTATAGCTAAAAAGTTAGGTGCACTTGTTATCGCCATAGTTTATACACCGTTTGGTTATGAGGGTTCTCTTCGGATGAAGACGGCGGAGGAAGGTCTAAAGAACCTGAGGGAAGTTGTTGACACGCTTATTGTTATAAGCAATCAGAAATTGCTTAATCTTTTAGGGGATAGCGATATCCTTTCCGCAATTGAATTTGGGAATGAAGTTCTTTACAATGCTACTCGTGGCATCACTGATATAATAACGAAGCCAGGTGTTATTAATGTTGATTTCAATGATGTTAGAACAATTATGCGAGATATGGGCGATGCTGTTCTTGGGACTGGTGTTGCGCGGGGTGAACATAGGGCTGTTGAGGCAACCCAAAAAGCGATATCAAATCCACTTATTGAGGGGCTATCGATAGTTGGGGCGAAAGGTGTTTTGGTTAATTTTGTCGCGAAGGAGATCTCATTTAACGAAATTAGAGATGCTGTAAAAGTTATAACTGAAAAAACAGGTGAGGATGTGAATTTGATTCATGGCTTCGTTCCCGATGCTTCTATGAATGATGAACTTAGAGTTACTGTTATAGCAACTGGTCTTAGCGCATCGACTTATTCGCCCAAAAAAACACCAACTCCATCTAAAAAAATAACCTCAGTTTATGAGAAGGCTGAAAGCATTCAACCGGATGAAAATTTAAATGTGCCGGCTTATGTTCGCAGGGGCATTATACTTAATAAAGATAAAAAAACTGATGAGATTGAAAATGAGAATGATAGCGAAAAAGAGAATGACAATCCAACTTTTCTAAAACAAATTATGGATTGAATTGTGAAGTTGAGCAAGCTTGAAATAGAAGACAGATTGAAAAGTTTAAATGGCTGGCTTTATGATGTTGAGAGAGATGCGATTGTTAAGAATTTTAAATTTAAAAATTTTCGCGATGCAATTGCTTTTGTGTTAAAGGTTGCCTTTGAATCCGAAAAAATGAATCACCATCCAGATATATTGATAGAATATAATCGGGTTCATCTTGCCTTAAGAACACACAGTGAAAGCGGGGTGACTGAAAAAGATTTTGATCTCGCATACAAGATTGATGAATTTGATTTTAAATTTTGAAAATTTTATATTTATCACAGTCAAGCCGAGGTGGCGGAATTGGTAGACGCGCACGTTTGAGGGGCGTGTGGGGAAACCCGTGCGGGTTCGAGTCCCGCCCTCGGCACTAACCCTTCTGAAAAATTAATTTTTATTAATTTTTTAAACGCCCTCCTTTTTGTTCAATTTTTGCTTGACAAAATAGAAAAAATTTTACAAATTAAAGCGCATCCAAAAATAAATTTGCGGAGGTGTGACTATGCATCACTTTACAACTATTTTAATCTTCTCCCTAAGCTTAATATTTCTCACTTCTTTAGCCTTCGCTCAAGGTAGCGGCGCTTATACCGCTTCTGTTACAGGTAAAATAGTTGACAATGAAGGAAAGCCGATCCCAGATGTTGAGGTTATTGCAAAGAATGTTGAAACAGGGTATACCAGGGGTGCTATCACAACAAGTGCAGGCGTTTACAATATTTTATCTGTTCCGCCGGGAACTTATGAAATAAGTGCTCTTCATGTTGCTTATGGTAAGCAAACCAAAATAGTTGATCTTCTTGTGGGTGAAAGGGTTACTGTAAACTTTACTCTTGTCCCGAAGGAGATTCAAGTTGGTGAGGTTATCGTAACTGCTGAGGCTCTTGATTACGAGGTTAAAAAATCCGAGCTTTCGGTTCCGATAAGACCACAGCAAATTGAAGCTTTGCCGATTAACACACGCAACTTCCTCGAGCTTACAAGCCTTGTCCCAGGGCTTAAACCGATTGGCGCAACATTTGGTAGTGGTGCAATGCAACCCACATGGGTTGGATTTTACTTTGAAGGGACGGAATATAAAAACGAGATCGTTGAAGGTGGTCTTGCCGGACAATTTTTAAGTTCAGGTAATCCATTCCCTCTTGATGCGGTTAGGGAAGCGAGGGTGATAACTCAGCTTTACAAAGCAGAATATGCAAAGGCAGGTGGAGGAGTAATAACGGCTATATCAAAAACCGGAACGAATGAGTTCCATGGAACTGTTTTCTTTACATATCGTGATAAAAGACTTAATGCTCGCGGACCTTTTGAGACGGAGAAACCAGGGTTTAAACGCCGTCAAACTGGTGTAAGTTTAGGTGGACCAATTATAAGAGATAAACTTCACTTCTTTGCTTCATATGAGGGAACATTTCTTGACAAGTTTGCAACTGTAGTTGTTGGTCCTTTATTTTCGCGATATGCTGGAACATTCCATGTGCCTTTTGGTGGTCATGTTGGTCTTGTAAGGTTAACATTTCAACCTTCGGTTAACCATTTCTTTGATTTTAGTTATTACGGTAGATTTGATAGGGATTATATGGGTATTGGTGGTCTTTCTGTATATGAAAGAGGGCGACTCTTTTACAACAGAGTTTACAACTATGTCTTAAAGCATCAGTACATAATTTCGCCAAATTTAATGAATGAAGTAAGGGTTAATTTCCAGCGTTATAATTGGGAAATTGCGAATATTGCACCATTCCCAACCCCGGGTAAGATTTATCCGAGTGCATATATTGGTGCTTTTTCTCATGCGCCTCAGAATTGGTTCCAAGATAGATATGCATTATACGATGATATAACTTATACAACGGGCAACCATGTGATCAAAGGTGGATTTTTCGTTCAAAGATTAAGATACGAAGCCAATCAAAAGCTTTACCTTCATCCGATATTTTATTTCAGGTATGATACAAGCATCGCACCATATCAAGCAAGGGTTGGTGTTGGTACGCCAACTGTTGAGAAATGGAATACACAGGTTGGAATTTATATCCAAGATGATTGGAGTGTGACTCCTTATCTAACTTTAAATCTTGGGATAAGATGGGATTATGAGTCGAACATGATAAATAATGATTTTGCTGTTCCTGACACGGTTAGAAGAGACTTGCAGCAATTTTTCCCTGCGAAATATTTTTCAACTGGTAAAGATAGAAAACCATATTTAAAAGCCTTTCAACCGAGATTTGGTTTTTCGTATGATATAAGTAAGGAAGGTAAAACCGTTATCTTTGGTGGGGCTGGAATTTACTACGATAGGCATGTTTGGAATGTCGCTTCTGATGAAATTTTGAGATATACTTGGAAAGTTTATTATCTTGATTTCGGTCCAGGGAAAATCGCTTGGAATGACAGATATTACAGCCGCGATGAACTTCTTAATTTAATTGCACAGGGTAGAGTTCCAGCTCCCGAGATTTTCCTTATTCCTAATGACTTAAAACCACCAATGACGATCCAGTTTAGCATTGGATTAAGGCAAAGGTTTGGGGACATAGTGACAAGTATAAGTTATACTGGCGTCAGAGGTTATAACGAGATAACCACATATAACGCCAACTGGAAAAACAACTTAACAACCAAATATGGACCAATTCAGGTTTGGACTGATGCAGGCAATTCTTGGTATGATGCAATTTACTTTACACTTGACAAACCATATAAACCAGGCTCGTTTGGATTAAACATTGCCTATACTTTATCGTGGACTTACGATGAATTTGATAACACGATTTACTATGGTTATTTGTACTACACAAGTCCTGATATGTTGAAGAAAGCTCCATCAACGCTTGACGAAAGGCATAGGATTTCAATTAACGGTATTGTTGGGTTGCCGTTTGGTTTTAAACTTAGTGGTTGGGGAACATTTGCAACCGGTAGACCTTATCTTGTGTTTACTGGAACCGATGATAATGGGGACGGAGTTATTGGGAATGATTATCCAGCTGGATTAGGTAGGAATGCGGGTAGAGTTCCTGGGCAAAGATTTATATTTAAATATGTATTTGCTGAAAGGAACTTTAATTTGCGTTTGTCAAAGGACTTTTCATATCGTGGCTTTACTTTAACTTTGATGCTTGAGGCATTTAATGTTTTCAACTGGACTAACTTTGGAGGATATGTCGGAAACATGAAGTCAGCATTGTTTGGCAAGCCGACGACTGCTGGTGCCCCAAGGCAAATTCAGCTTGGCACAAGGATTAGCTTCTGAAATAGTTTAATGCCCCCTCTTTCTTATAAAGAAAGAGGGGGATGTTTTTTAACTTACTTTATAACCCGTAAGTTCGCGTCTTGCTCCCTTTTCAGAAGCGGTTGCGGGGGTTTCATGCTTAACTGGTCCAATACCCGGGGAAAACCAAATATAGTTTTTTGAAGTAGAGCTCCCAACTATAACTCCACCAACACTTATAGAACCTGTCATAAGTGCTTCAAATTTGTATGAATCATACCTGCCAGCAGGGGTTTGAATTTGTTCACGGGTACTTACATTGCCAGTTATGTTCATTCTTATGTTCAATGGAACAAGTTGCCCTTGATAATTTACGGTGATCGTTGTGTCTAAATTCAAAATAGTGTATGGTTCATTTAAATTTCCAGAAGCTTTTACAAATGGAACCCATCGCTTATACTCAAAACCCGGGATTCCAACCGTCCCTGTTAGATCTATCCATGCGTAAAGATATCCCCCCTCAAGATAAACAAGGAGTGTGTCAACCTCAATGTTTCTATTGCTATATTTGAACGAATCGATCACAACATATGGATTTTTACCTTGAAACTGAATTTGTCCAACTATTGTCGTTGATGAAGTAAATTCTGTGCCACTGATTTTAGTTCCGGCGGTGTCAATTTCATAACCTGAGTAATACCAAACATTGCCAACTTTAAGTGGGAAAAGATTTGATGGAATTGTTTCAATAATCGGTGTGGTCTCCTTTTTACAACCCCAGAAAATAATAAAAGTAAGAAATACCAAAAGGCTTATTACTTTTCTTGCCATGTTTACCCCCATTATTTTAGTTTTGAAATAAAAAGCGGGCAAATTTGCCCGCTTAAAAAATTTAATCAAACTTTAACGAATCGATTATCTTTTTAACTCTGGATGCAGAAGCGTGTAATGCTTGTTTTTCTTCGTCTGTAAGTTTTAACTCGATTATCTCTTCAACACCCCTTCTGCCAAGTTTAACTGGAACGCCAACGAAGACATCGTTTAATCCATATTCTCCTTGAAGTAGGACGGAACACGGAAGAATGCGCTTTTTATCCTTTACAATTGATTCAACCATTTCAACGATTGCAGATGCAGGAGCGTAGTAAGCGCTTCCCGTTTTTAGATAGCTTACAATCTCAGCTCCACCTTCACGAGTCCTTTTAACGAGTTGGTCAATTTTTTCTTTTGGAAGTAGTTCGGAGATGGGGATTCCAGCAACCGTTGTATATCTTACCAATGGAACCATATCATCACCGTGC
>JBKBWH010000019.1:0-14685 GCA_046289115.1 Candidatus Kryptonium sp. | reverse complement strand
ATGATATAAATGAAGATAAAATCGAGTATTTTATTTACGGCAATTTCTCTTGCAGCTCGCCCTCATGGTCGCCGGATGGAAGATTTCTCGCTTTTTCTTCAGACATTGATGGGACACAAAACATCTGGATAATTGACCTTTCACAAAATAAATTTATAGCAGAACTTGATGGAACCTCTAATTTAAATGGGTATGACGAAGTTGAAATAAAACAAATCACAAATTTAACAACCGCTGCCTTTGATCCTACATGGACTGACGACGGCAAAATAGTTTGCGTCGCGCTTGAAAATTTGAAATTTCAAATCAGAATGATTGAAAATGTTTATGAAAAAATTGAAAAGCCAAACTTCGTTCAAAAGATAAACTATAAAACAATTGATAAAAATCACTGGGACACGCCCAAAATTCAAGGGGTTCAAAAGGTCAATGTTACCACATATCGCGGAAAATACGACCTTGATATAGCACAAAGCCAAATCTCAACAGACCCGATATTTGGAACAGTTGGAGGTGCTGCAATTGCCTTAAGCGACCTTTTAGGAAACGAAAGATATTACATCCTGATTTATAACACAGCCCAGACAAAAGATGAGATTCTAAAAAGTTTCAATATCGCGATTTCACGCGTCTCGCTAAGTAGACGAACAAACTTCGCATATGGAATTTTCCACTTTGCTGGAAGAAGATATGACCTCACAGACCCCGATCTTTTTTACTACGAAAAAGCATACGGGGGATATTTCGCATTAAGCTATCCAATATCAGTTTTCAGAAGAGTTGAAGCCAGTATTATGCTAAATCGTTCGGATAAAGAAGTGATCTTCGGGATCAGAGAAAGAAAAGCTATGCTTCTTTCAAACTCAATTTCTTACATCTTTGACAACTCGCTTTGGTCTCCAACAGGACCGATCGACGGTAAAAGATTCAACATAACCCTCGCTTATACCACAGACATACAATTTTCAAATGTCAATTATTATACATTTATTTTCGACTATAGACACTACTTTAGATTATCCACGAGGTCAGCATACGCCGTTAGGTTGACACTTTTCTACAACGAAGGTAAAGAGGCGAGAAGATGGTTTATGGGCGGAAGTTGGGATTTGAGAGGCTATGAAAGATGGTCGATAAGAGGGAAAAAACTTTGGCTTGTAAGCCAAGAGTTGCGTTTTCCGTTCATAGATAAATTTGACATCAAATTCCCATTTGGTGGAATTTTCATAGGTTCAATAAGAGGTGCACTGTTTTTTGACACTGGAAACGCGTGGGATAACAAATATACAGAAACACTTGGAAGCGTTGGGTTTGGAATAAGATTCAATATTGGCGGGGCTATCGTATTAAGATATGATGTTGGAAAAAGGCTTGAAAATAATTTATCAAAATTTCAAAGGTCGTTTTTCCATCAATTCTTTTTCGGCTGGGACTTTTAAAACATTTAAATTTAACTCATGAAAAAAATCAGCCTCTTTCTCCTGCTTGTTTTCGTCTCCTGTTCATCATTTAAACTTGAGAAAAACATAATCCTTGGTGAATTCAATTGGATACAGTATGGGAATTCCCCAGAAAATCTTAATCTCTCCTACTTTAACATATCGCCTCCATTCCAATTGGCATGGAAATACAACGCTGGCGCGGGGTTTTCATACGCCCCAATGATTGTCGCGGATGGAATTTTATTCATCGCCACGCTCAATGGAGAAATTCATGTTGTCAACATTGAAACAGGAAAGAAAATAGGAGTAATTGAAGCAGAATCCGCTATTTCAGCAACCCCTGTGCTTTACAAAAATAAACTCATAATACCAACCGCCCACGGAAAAAACACATTTCAATCACTTGATTTAAACCTCGGCAAGGTTCTATGGCGCGAAAAGATTGGAGGAATTGAAGCATCACCATTGCTTGTTTACGATAATCTCATCGTTGCAACAATTGATAGCCATGTGATAAACTATCAAATAAAATACGACATACCACAAAAAATTTGGGAATTTAAAGCATCAAAACCAATTCGCTCATCACCCGCTTCAGATGGAAATGCGATAGTTTTCGGATGCGACGATGGAAACATTTATTGTATTGATTTTGAAACAGGAAAATTACGCTGGAAGTTTAACGCTAATTCTCCTATCTTTGCCCCAGTCTCAGTATACAAAGGAAAAGCATTCGTCGGGACTCTAAACGGAACTTTCTACGCCATTGATCTTAAAAATGGGAACCTTGAGTGGAAATTTCAAACGAATTCAAAAATTTACGGCGGATGCGCAATTAAAGACTCAATGCTCTTTTTCGGGACAGCCTCTGGAAAATTTTACGCTTTGAAAGAAAAAGATGGAACCGTTATTTGGAGTTTCTCAGCAAAAAGCATAATAAATTCTGCTCCTCTTGTCTCAGGTAATGTTGTCTTCATCGGATCACTTGATAAAAATATTTATGCAATCGATATCGTTGATGGAAAATTGCTTTGGAATTATGAAACTGGCGGAAGAGTAAAATCAACCCCTGTCGTTTGGAAAGATTTTATTTTCGTGGCTTCGGAAGATAGAATGGTTTACGCATTTAAAACACAGATATCAAAATAAGATGATATTTTTGCTTATCCTTCTGTTAATTCCTGCTAATGTTTTCGCCCAGGAGAAATACGGGTTTATTACCATAAACACAGAACCGAGCGGAGCTTTGGTTTATATTGACTCAACATTTGTTGGAAGAACCCCTTTGATAAATATGAAAATCAAATCCGGGACTTACACGCTCAATTTGAGATATCCAAAAACGACGGATTGGCTTATGGAAGATGTAATCCAAAAAATAGAAGTTAAAGAAAGCGACACGCTAAATCTTTTTATATCCTTTGAAAAACTTATCAAGATTAACTCAATTCCGTTCTCAGCAGACATTTTTCTTGGGGATTCAATAATTGGAACTACACCAGCAATTTTTAAAATGAAAGATTTGCTTGGGAAAAGTTTAAAAATTAGAAAAAAGGGCTATGGCGAAGTTGAGGTTTTTATAGATGGAGGGAGTAGAAATATTGAAGTTAGCCTGCCTCAACAACCCGGTGTTGAATCAGAGTTGCGAACAAAACCGAAAGACAAACTAAAATCTGTCTTGCCGATAGCAGGATTAAGTTTGGCAAGTGGAGCGGTATCTGTTTATTTCAAGATGCAAGCTGATAAATTATACAACGAATATTTAAAAACGGGGGATGTTAAAAAACTTAACACCGTTAAAACTTATGACAAAGTTGCCGGGGTTACGCTTTTAATTTTCGAATTAACTACGATAATTGCGATATACACATTGCTGAAGGAATAAAGCCAAGATAAATACATATCAAATCCACAAGCTAAACCATAGATTGAATTTTCGCATCAATATGTTTAAATTAGGCAAGAGAAAAAATTTCAGAGGTAAGTATGAAAAAGTTAATCTTCATTTTAGTTCTCCTAACATCATCTCTATTTGCCCAGATTCCTTTCTTCCGTCCATTTTTCTCAACAACCGAAAGAGAGTTCGGGAAACTTTTCTTTTATGAAATTATAAATCTCATAAGCGAAGACACAGCAAAAAGTAGAATTGATATAAACTTTAGAATAGCAAATGCACTGCTGACATTTATAAAAAACCCGCTGGGCTCACCTTCGTATATTGCAAATTTCACCGTGAGCGTCGAAATCCTTGATAAAGATGGAAGATCTTCTGCAAGAAAGATATTTAGAGGCTATAGAGCAACCAATGATTATAATGAGACCACCTCAAAAGATATTTATACCCAGGGAAATTTTCGCTTCGACTTAACGCCCGGAGATTATCGTTTGATATTGATCATTGAAGATGAACAAGCAAACCAAGTTTTAAAAAGGGAACGAAACATTAGTTTAAAATCCTTTAAGCCCAACACCTTTGAGACATCGGACCTTACGATTATTCAAGAAAGCTATACGAATGGAGATACAGTTATTTTAATACCAACCAACATTGGAAACAGAGTTAACTTTGGGAAGGGATTTGTTGCATATATTCAATTCACCGATAAACCAGAAACAGTTGAATGCTCCCTTGTTTTTCTTTCTGAATTTGGCAGAAGAAAAGAAATGAAAAAAGTTATAGTTCAAGGTGACGAAATTAAAAACGATAAGCAATTTCTTTTCAAAGAAAATGCTTACGACACAATTTTCAACTATCTTTTAATCCCGATGCCATCGCAGAGATATTATTCGCTTCTTATCCCATTTGAAGGGGATTCACTTGACCTTGGTGAGTATGAATTTATAATGTTTGTAAAATTCAAAGATTCTACTGGGAAAGAAATTCAAAAATCATTCACAAAAAAGTTCACCGTTGAATGGATTGATATGCCGTTTTCGCTTCGAAACCTTGACTATGCAATTGAAATTCTTGAGTATATCGCCACGCCCGATGAAATGGCAAAGTTGAGGTTTGGGACGCCACAGGCAAGATTACAAAAATTTAAAGAGTTTTGGGCTAAAAGAGATCCAACGCCGAAAACGCTTTACAACGAATTAATGGCTGAATATTACCGAAGGGTTGATTACGCATATACAAATTTTGCAACTTTAAGAGAAAGAGATGGAGCCAGGACAGACAAAGGGAAGGTTTACATACTCTATGGTCAACCGACAAAAATTGAAAGAAAATATACACCCGGAAGACCAACCGAAGAAATATGGTATTACGAACCCATCAGAAGAAAATTTACTTTTACCGACCAATATGGTTCTTTTAAATTAACATCCGTTGAAACATATGAACCCTAAAATTGCGATCACCGTTGGCGATATAAATGGCATAGGTCCCGAGGTTGCTTTAAGATCAATGGTGAAAAAAAATGTTTTACATATAGCCCAACCATTTATCATAGCACCACTTAAAATTGTTGAGATTTACTCCAAGCGCTTAAATCTTAAATTTCACATTATGTTTGACGAAGACGATCTCTCAATTGAAGATGGCGTTGTAAATGTCCTTCCGATGAAAAATTTTAAAAGCTTTGAAATTAACATTGGGCAACCAACGAAGACATCAGGAAAAATCGCTGGCGAATCCATAAAACTTGCAGTTGATCTATGCCTTACACAAAAAGCACATGCCATATGCACCGCTCCAGTTTCGAAAAAAGCACTAAATCTCGCAGGATTTAATTTCCCCGGACAAACAGAGATGATAGCTAAACTCTCAAGGTCAAAAAAATATTTGATGATGTTCATAAACAACAAAATTAAACTTGCACTTGCCACAATTCATATACCCTTGTCAAAAGTAAGCCAAACCTTATCAAAGGAACTGTTAATTGAAAAAATTGAAATTTTAATCAATTCGCTTCGTTTAGATTTTGGAATAAATTCACCAACGATTGCAATCCTTGGGCTAAACCCACACGCTGGTGAGAGTGGGCTTATCGGAGATGAAGAAGAAAAAATAATCAAACCGGTTATCCACCGTTTTAACAAGAAAAAATTTTCAGTTGAAGGTCCATTTCCAGCTGATGGCTTTTTCGGTGAGAAGAAATATAAAAATTATGATGCAACTTTATCATTATATCACGACCAAGGGCTTATCCCAACAAAACTTATAGATTTTTACAGAACTGTTAACTTTTCAGCTGGGCTTAACATAGTGAGAACATCGCCGGATCACGGCACCGCTTACGACATTGCTGGGAAGTTAATTGCGAATGAGAAAAGTATGGAATCCGCAATAATTCTTTCGGCAAAGATTTTTAAAAATCGCATCAAACATAAAAATGAAAGTCGTAATAGCTCCAGACTCATTTAAAGGCTCCCTTACATCTATCGAAGCTACACAGATAATTTCAAGTGCATTTGAATCAATCATCCCAAATTGCGAAATCGTGAAAATCCCAATTTCAGATGGAGGAGAAGGATTTGTAGATGCGATTCACTGCTCAGTTGGCGGGGAAATTTGCCATGCAATTGTAGCAGGTCCCCTGCCGGGGCAAAGGGTAAAAGCCAAATTCTTAATTAAAAATGGAACAGCAATAATTGAGATGGCGTCTGCAAGTGGATTAACGCTTGTTCCAAAATCCAAACGCGACCCTAAAATAACCACAACTTATGGGGTTGGCGAATTAATAAAAGAGGCACTCAAATACAATGTAAACGAAATAATCATTGGAGTTGGTGGAAGTGCCACGAACGACGGCGGAATGGGTATGGCAACAGCCCTTGGATATAAGTTTCTTAACAAGTCAGGAAAACAGATAAAACAAGGTGGAATAAACCTCCTTAAATTGAAAAAAATAGATGACTCTGAAGTAGATGAACGAATTAAAAAAGTTAAATTCAAAGTCGCTGTAGATGTTTTAAACCCTCTTTGTGGTCCCGAAGGTGCTTCATTTACATATGCCGTGCAAAAAGGTGCAAGAAAATCGGAACTTCCAATTCTTGACAAAGCGCTTAAAAGATTAGCCAACACTATAAAAGAAAAATACGAAATTGACATAGAAAATCTTCCCGGCGCTGGAGCAGCAGGAGGGCTTGCAGGAGGTCTTGTTGCTTTCTGTAATGCGGAAATTGTAAGAGGAATTGACTTATTCCTTGACCTTGTTTCATTTGACGAAAAAATAAAAAATGCAAACCTTATAATAACAGGCGAAGGCAAAATTGATTCACAAGTTAAATATGGCAAAGCAATTAAGGGAATAATTGAAAGGGCTAAAAATATACCAATCATCGCCATAACTGGAAAAATTGAAGGCAACTTAAAAGAATTAGCCGAAAGCCTCGGGCTGACATCAATAATAAGCATGACCCATCTTGGGATGAAAGAATCTTACGCGCTTAAAAATGCATCCAAAATACTTTTTGACACATCAATCCAAATCGCAAACTTAATTAAGAACTTATGCTCGAACTGCTAAAGTCGAAAATACTCGTAAGCGATGGCGCAATTGGAACCGAACTTTTAAAACTTTCAAACGAAAAGAATCCTGAGATATTAAATTTTAAAAAACCATCCTTGGTTGAAAAGATTCATACCAATTATATCAACGCCGGGGCTGATATAATAACAACAAATTCATTTGGGGCAAATTCTGCAAGATTAAAAGGTGTAAACATATATGAATTAGATAAAGCTTCAGCACAGATAGCGCGGAAAGTTAAAACTAATGATAAATTTATTTTCGGCAGCGTCGGACCAACTGGCCTAAAACCGACTGATGAAGAGTTTAAAAAGATAGATGATTACTTCTCCGAACAAATCTATGGTTTAAATGATGGAGGTGTGGATGCAATTTTGATTGAAACGATGATCTTTATAGAGGAGATGAAAGTAGCTTACAGAGTTGCACGAGCTGAAACAAAATTGCCCGTAGTGGTCACAATGAGCTTTCACTTAACTAAAAATGGATTTCAAACTTATGGTGGTGCTGATTTAAAAACCAGCATTAAGGAAATGTTAAACCTTGGTGCTGAAATCATCGGCGCAAATTGTGGAAACGGATTTAATGAAATGACGGTGCTTGCTGAAAAGTTAAAATCCATGACAAAGGAAACATTTATTATGATAAAACCGTCGGCTGGAACACCAAAACGAATAAATAATAAATTGATTTACCCAGACACTCCAGATAGTATATCTAAATTTGTTGAAAAACTGGTGGATCTGGGAATAAACATAATTGGTGGTTGTTGTGGCACAACCCCTAAGCATATAAAAGTGATAAGAGAAATTGTTAACAAAGCAATACAAAGTAAAAAGGCATGGGCACAATGACCCATGCCTTTTGTAAGGGAGGTAGCCATGAGAAAAAACTTTATATCACTTCGTACTTCTCGATTTTCTCTTTTTTAACACTGTTGCAATCTCTTTTTAATGGCAATATAATTTTAAATTCAGTTCCAACTTTATATTCACTTGAAACAGTTATCCTGCCACCGTGTAATTCAACAAGGCATTTGACAAGGGCAAGACCAAGCCCTGAACCATTTAAATGAGTCTTTATCTTAGGAAATGGTTTAAAAATCTTTGGAATATCCTCAGGGCGAATCCCAATCCCCGTATCTTTCACGCTAAGTTCAAAATTATCTCCAGACCTCATAATCCTTACTTCAACTGAAGCACCCTCATATGAAAATTTAACAGCATTTGAAATCAACTGATAAACTATCTCTTTAAACTTTCTCCTATCCACTTCAATCTCAAAACTTTCATCAAAATTTATAACGACACTTAAACCCTTTTGCTTAATCTCATTCGCAAAACAATTTATCACATCGTTGACGACCTCCATCGGGTTAGTCTTTTCAAGTTTTAGTTCAGCTTTCCTGATCTCAACTTCTATAATCTCAGTAAGATAATTTAATGTTGTCAACATTTCACTGCCAGATTTTTTTATATTCTCAATAAAATCAACTATATCTCTCTCGCTCAAATTTTTAAATTCATCTCTTAAAATCTCCGAAAACCCGATTATACCTGTCAATGGCTTTCTAAGCTCATGTGCAAGAAGATGGATATACTCATAAATTGAATTTTTAAGTTTGACAAAGTCATCTTTAACAAGCCCAATTTCTTGAGTTAATTTTAAGTTTTCTAAGTAAAGCTTTAAAAAGGCAAGTTCAGTTTCAAAATCAACTTGTTCAAACTTAGCAAAGGGCTTATCCCCATATAAAGTTATATAGCATGGCGTACCATCGTTTAACTTTATTAAGATTGACACCATTAAACATTCTTCATCAAATTTATCAGATCCAAACATTAAATTTTTATCAATTCCCTCCAAAAAGATAACAGCTCCCTTCGCCCCAACTTTTTTAATAATTGAATTTATCGCTGAATCAATTGAATTCACAGTGTTAAATTCACCTTCTCTTTCCCTGGAAATCAAAATTAAGCCATAAATTCCCAAACCAACGCCAAGCAGAAGGATTGAAACAAAAAGGAAATCGAATTTAAAAAGAACATTTATAAGCCACGCAGCCCACAAAAGCAACACGCTTGCAAAAACCCATTTAAAACCGCGAACCTTCCCCTTGAAAATTCTAATGATAAACCAAATTCCAGTCGCAAGAATGCCAAAGACGAAATTTTGAATTATAGATGAAATCATTTTAAACCTCCTTTGGCTTTATGATATAGTTTTCATTTATTGCAATCCGAATAACATTTCTCCATTCCACAGGATCAGCAAATTTGTTAATAAAATAAAATTTCGAATTATTTCCATCTTCCACTCTCAACTTATTTTCATTGCAAGCAACCACGATGGGTATCCCAAGGAAAATATTATCAGCAAGTTTCAATAATTCATCACGCTTTCTTGTAAATCCTGGTTCGATCACCAAGATATCATATAGCTCAAAGTGCAATATCTCAACGACCTCTGTGAATAACTCCGTAGTTTTCACAACATAATTTTCCTCGGAGAAAATTTCTTTTATTCTTTCGTTGAACCTAAGATCATTTGTATAAACCAAAATTTTGCAAACGACCGACATAGCAAAAAACTCTAAATTTATAAATCTACAATTTAAAATCTCCAACTATTGTGCCAGATAAAATTGACCTGTAAGTTTTGAATTTTTATTAATTTATAAGGACTTTTATTTCACCTCAGGTAGGGCTTGGTAAAAATTACAAAGCAAAGTGGGGAATTTTGTAATAGTTATTTATCCAAGTCGAGCATTCGCTTACCGTTTACATAATCCTTAAAGGTGGGCTTTTTGAGAGTGATAAGTTTGTTTACGATTTCTTTTATTCTTTCGGAAGCCTGGAAAATTCGGGTTAGATTTTCTTTGACCTTGTCAAGTTCATTATTTTTTAACGAGCGATTTATAAGTTCAAGGGCAAGATAAATTATGTTAAGTGGGTTATTAATTTCATGTCCGAGAGTCCTTGCCATTTCAAGAAGCGCAACCTCATGCTCAAGTTTAGCTACTTCAGATTGAAGAGCTTTTATTCTCAATCCAACCTTTACCCTTGCTATAAGCTCGTTAAAATCAACTGGTTTCGTTATGAAATCATCAGCCCCCGCTTCAAGACCTGTTACTTTATCCTCTGTTTCAGTTCTTGCTGTAAGCATTATAACATAGCAAAACTTTAATTCTTGATGTTCTTTAATTTTGCCAACAAGTTCAATCCCGCTCATCCCTGGCATCATCCAATCAACTATTGCTATGTCTGGTTTTAGTTCAAGCATTTGCTTAAAACCATCAACGCCATCGTTAGAAATTTTAACATCATAACCATTTTTTGTTAAAACCCTTTCCAAAATCTTTGCATAGTTTTGATCATCCTCAACAATTAAAATTTTCCCTTTTTTTATCTCTTCACTCACCTTTTAAATACCCTTTAACTTTTTCAATTAGCAAATTATGATCTACAATAGGTTTTGGAATATAGTCATCTGCTTTGCTTTCTTCAAGAAATCTTTCGGCATCACCACGCATGGCATGCGCAGTTGCAAGTATAATTGGAATTTTTGATGTAACTTCATTTTCCTTTATCATCTTTGAAAGTTTCAACCCATCAACTTGAACTCCATTTACGAATGTTCCCGGAAGTGAGACATCCATTATGATTAAATTTACATCGCCCGAGTTTAAAATGTTCATTATTTCTTCGCCGTTGTCTGTGACCGTCACTTTAAAACCACCTTTTCTTTCCAAAATTATCTTAAACAACTGCGCTGTCATAACATCATCCTCAACAACAAGAATATGAGCCATCGCTTACTTCTACTTTGTTTTAAGTTGTTTGTTTATCAGATCTATTAACCTATTTGGTTCTAAATTAAGCTCGCTTTTATCAAAAACGATGATCCCTAAGCTCTTTGAAAGAAGTTCCCTTTCCTCTTCAGTTGTTGGCTCAGGATAATTAGTCACCACAAGTATTGGCAGACTTGGAGCTAGTTTGTTTAATCTTAATTCTCTTATCACATCATATCCATTTACCTCGGGCATCATTAAATCGAGCAAAAGTATATCGTAATTATTTGTCTTAATTTTTTCAATGGCTTCTTTACCGTTACTTGCATAATCAATTCTATATCTCTCCGGCAAAATTTTTTGCAAATAAACTTTAACATTTATATCATCATCTGCGAGCAAAATGTTAACCTCATCCTTTTCTTTTACAAATTGTTTCAAAAGACTTAAAAGGTAAGCTGGATCGACCGGCTTTTCAATAACGCTTGGATGAAAGTTGACAAATGAAAGATTTAAAAGTTCTCTGACTTTTTGTAGATGTCCTGTTAAAATTATAATTGGAATGTCTTTAACTTCCGGCGTCTCACGAACTTTCAAAAAAAGATCAAATCCATTCTTCACCTCAGCTGATACTTTATATGGAATTGCATAATCAAGGATCAAAACATCAGGTTTAAGACTTAAAATATAGTTCCATCCATCTTCAGCATTATTCGCCCAGACAAATTTGAAGGAATTTTTAACGAGAAACGATTTTAAAAAATCAGCAAATTTTTTGTCGTCATCAACAACAAGTATTAATAAGCCCGAATCACCATAAACTTTTCCTGCTTCAATTTCAAATCTTTCATCATATGTAGCTTCAGAAAGTGGAATTGTAAATACCACAGTTGTACCTTTGCCCTCGCCCTCGCTATAAAGATCAATAACCCCACCCATAAGCTCTACTAAACTTTTTGTGATCGCAAGCCCAAGTCCAGTACCACCATATTTTCTCATCGTTGTTCCATCAGCTTGAACAAACTTTTGGAAAAGCTTGGCTTGTTTATCCTTTGATATTCCGATGCCAGTGTCAGCAACAGTGAATTGACAAAAGCCTTTATCCTCGAAAACCTCCGCCTTAACAGTTATTCCACCTTTATGCGTAAATTTTATCGCATTCCCAATAAGATTTAACAAAACTTGCTTTAACCTGTTCCTATCACCTCTTATAAAAACTTTTCCATCTGGATAAATAAATTTATATTCAAGTTTCTTCTGTTCCGCCTGAACATGGGACAATGTCCAAACCTCATAAAGAAGTTCCGAGACCTCAAGATCTTCTATGTTAAGTTCAAGCTTACCAGCTTCGATTTTTGCAATGTCAAGTATATCATTTATGATATTCAAAAGATGTTTCGCGCTCATCAAAGCATTGTCTACAAATTTCATCATCTCTTCATGGTTCTCATATAATCCTTCTTTTATTAAGTTCAGGAAACCAATAATTGAGTTAAGGGGGGTTCTCAACTCATGCGAAGTATTTGCAAGAAATTCACTCTTGAGCCTGTTCAATTCCTGGAGCTGCGCATTTGCGATTTCAAGTTGTTCAGCGTACAACTTTAACTTTTCCTCTGCCTTCTTTTGTTCTGTAATATCACGATTTATCCCCACAGTCCCAATTGGATTTCCACGAGAGTCCCTAACGACCGAAAGCGAACTGCTCACATATATTTTTTCGCCAAATCTATTATAATGTATCGCTTCCCCATTCCAAAGGCCCTTTTCCCGAAGTATTTTCCTGACCTCTTCCCTTGACAAGCCTTGAAATTCAACCGGCACAACTTCGCTTATTTCCTTCCCGATGACCTCTTCTGCCTTATACCCATACATTTTCTCAGCTGCCTTATTCCACGATGTTATTCTAAAATTCAAATCGGCAGCAATTATCGCGTCGTTAACATTTTCAATCAAATTGGCTTGATACCTAATTTGTTCTTCAATCTTTTTTCTTTCGGTTATGTCTGATTGAATCCCAAGGTAATATGTAACCCCATGCAATTCATCTTTAACTGAAGAGATTGAAAGGAAGGCAAAATAAATCTCTCCATTTTTTCGCTTATTAATTATTTCACCCGACCAATGCCCTTTTGTTAAAATTGAGTTCCACATGTTTTTATAAAACTCTTCATCATGAAGCCCTGATTTCAAAATCCTCGGATTTTTCCCAATTACCTCCTCCTTTGAATAACCTGTGATTTTGCAAAAAGCGTCGTTGACTTCAAGTATGTTTGCTTGTTCATCAGTTATAACGATAGCGTCGTTTAAATTGAGCAAAAGATTTGATAAAAGTCTATCTCTTTGCTCCGCTTTAATTTTATCCGTTATATCAAGCATTGTCCCAAGAAGTGCAGGTTTACCTTCGTAAATTATGGGATTATTAAAAACTTCAACCCACGCAATTTCACCACTTTTCTTCCTGACTCTGAAAGAAAAACTACCACTAGAAATCCCCCCTTTCAAATTTGAAGCAAATATCTCAAATACTTTCTGCCTATCATCCGGATGAACAAACTCAAAAATGGACCTTGTGTCAAGTATTTCATCTTTACTAAAACCTAAAATTGATACAAGTTGACCACTTACAAACTTAAATTTACCATCTTGGAAAATATATGTCCCCACAAGGGAACTTTCGACAAGGGTTCTATATTTCTCCTCCGATTCCTTAAGTTTTTCCTCCCACATCTTTTGCTCAGTGATGTCCTCTATCATACCTTCATAGTAAAGAACATTGCCCACAGAGTCCTTAACAGCCTTTACATGTTCGCGAACATATATCTCCTTACCATCGAGGCGCTTTAACTTATTTTCATAGTTTGATATAGCATCTGAAATTTCAAGAGCCCGAACAAACTTAAGCCTATCTTCCGGATTTACATAAAATTCTGCAGCATTTCGCTGTAATATCTCATATTTATTTCTCGCACCAAAAATCTTAACAAACGCTGGGTTTACATCAATTATTTTGCCATCGGGAGCTGATCTATATACCCCGATAACTGCATTTTCAAAAAGATCTCTATATTTTCGTTCCGCTTGAATTAACTCATCTTCAAATTTTCTTTTCTCAGTTGTATCAACTTCAACAAATTGAATTAACTTAATAGGTCCATACTTTATCAGGTTTCCATTTAACTCTGCGTACTTCATCACTCCAGCCTTCGTCAAAAATCCAACTTCAAAAGCTTCGCGTTCCTTCTCTTCAATTATATTTTTTATATACTCCCGAACCACTTCTATGAAATCTGGAACGACAAGATCAAAAATATAAAACTCCTTTATCTCATCAAGGGTATATCCATGGAAATTAAGAGCGTAATCATTTGCGTATTTTATCTTCCCGCTTAAATCAGTTAGAATTATTCCACTAACAGAAGAATGAAAAATGTTTTCCCAAAACTTTTCAGTCTCAACAATTTTTTTCTCAATTGAAAGATGAATTAATGAAAACCCAACTCCGAGAACCATCCCAATAACAGTAGGCATGATGAAATAAGAAAGGTCAGTTAACTTTCCTTCGTAAATCCAATTAATTATAAATGCTATAAAATCCGAGATCAAAACACTCAATATAACATACATAAGGACTGTGACCACCTTTGAATGCCTCTTTCCCGCCATGCCAATTCCAAGTTCCATGGCTTGCACAATAAAATTTTGTTTTCAGACTAAATTCCCATCAAAACTATGTGAGAATGTGAACTTAAAATTTCGACAAAAAACCTTTAAAATTTAACTAACTTTAAATAACTTTTCCTTGAGCACAATTTAAACATATTCACAAAAAATTGCAACTACATATGAAAATAACTTTAAACCTTGAGACAAAAGAGATAACCCATGAGGGAAAACCACCCTCTGATTGGTCAACTCTACTGACAAACGGCAAATATAGCACCCTTATCCTTTACAATGGGACAGGGCAGGCTTCTACGAACAC
>JBKBWH010000199.1:0-3626 GCA_046289115.1 Candidatus Kryptonium sp. | reverse complement strand
ATTCACCAAGAACGATACTTATCGCAATTGAGAACGGAAGTGAAATGCCAAGTGCTATAAACGATGTTAGAAGTGTTCCATAAATAAATGGCAATGCTCCGAATTCCTCTTGAACAGGGTCCCATTCAACTTTTGCAAAAAAGGATAATCCAAATTCTCTCAAAGAGATTAAAGACGCGTTAAACAAACTTAAAAAGAAACCGACGCCAAGAATTATCAATAAAATCGCGGAAACAGTAAGGAGCAGATTGAATAGACCATCTTTACTTAATTCCAACTTCTTTATAGACCGGTTTGCCATTGTATGTGATTGATTTAATTATCTTTTCTGCCAATTTTACTGCATTATTGGGTAGTTTCGCGTAATCGAGCGGTTCAGCATATCTTTGCCCATCATGTATCATCCACCAAAGTAATTTCACAAGTTGCTTTGCTCTCTCAATGCTTCTGTTTTTGTAGTTTTGCTCTTTATAGACGAGTATCCAAGTATAACTGCTTATCGGATAACCATTGGGAGCATCTGTGTCAGTGATTGAAATCCTTGTATCTTCCGGGATATTTACCGCACCGGCGATCGTGATGCTGGATAAATCGGGCTTTATAAATTTACCACTCTTATTTTTTACCAAAGCCACAGGAAGCTTATTCTGTTTTGCATAAATTAACTCAACATAACCTATGCTTCCTGGTATCTGTTTAACTAATCCAGTTACACCTTCATTTCCCTTTCCACCAAGTCCAACGGGCCATGCCACAGATGTGCCACGCCCTACTTTTGTTGCCCACTCTTGGCTTACCTTTGATAAATAATCAACAAAAACAAATGTCGTTCCGCTTCCATCAGATCTGTGAACAACAGTTATATTCATATTGGGTAGATTCACCTCGGGGTTTAAATCTACAATCCTCGGGTCATTCCACTTTTTTATCTTTCCAAGGAAAATATCCGCTATAACATCAGGCGTAAGTTTTAACTCGGGATTTCCGGGTAAATTGTAGGTTAGAACAACAGCGCCAAGACAAATCGGTATGTGAAGAACTGGGGAATCATACTCCTTAAGTTGTTCATCTGAAAGAAAAGCATCGGATGCGCCGAAATCAACTGTTTTTTCCTTCAACTGCCTTATCCCACCACCTGAACCAATTGATTGATAGTTTACCTTAATGCCTGTTTCTTTGTAGTAAGCATCAAACATCTTTGAATATAAAACATAGGGGAAAGTCGCTCCAGCACCGAGCAATTCTTTATCCTGGGATATTGAAAGTGATGGAGTTAAAAGGATGGAGAGGACGACGATAAAAAGGATTGATTTTAAGGTTTTCATCGAACGAATTCCATTTATTTTTAATTGTCTCAGTTTAAAATTACTGAACGAAAGCTAAAACTTCGTTAAAGAAATGTTAAAAAATTGTTAAGGCAAAGTTTATCTTTTTTTCGCAGGGAGCAAAATTTCAAACTTCGTTCCAACCCCCACTTTGCTTTCAACATTTATTTTCCCGTTATACATCAAAACTATATGTTTCACAATTGATAATCCAAGCCCCGTGCCACCACTTTGTCTTGATCTTGATTTGTCCACGACATAGAACCTTTCAAATATCCTCGGCAAATGCTCCCTTGGAATGCCTATTCCCGTATCTTCAATGGTTATTTTTATTGCGTCGGGTTCTTTTTTAGAGAATTCGCTGTATGGTTCAATTTTGATTTTTATGCCCCCCTTTTCAGTATACTTTATCGCGTTATCGATGAGGTTGAAAAGCATTTGCTCAATTCTGTAAGGGTCAGCCCAGAATGTTGGAATTTCATCTGATATATCAATCTGACAAAATAATTTTTTATCTTTCAAATTTTTCTCGTACATCTTTAAAATTTCACCTATCATCTTTTTAAAGTCAATTCTTTCTTCCTCAAGCTTAATTCCATATTCAACTTCGGAAAGGATTAAGAGGTCGTTTATAATTCTGATTAATCTATCAACATTTCTCTTCACTGGCTCGAGAAAGATCAAAATCTCCCGCGCTTGTTTCGATCTTTTCCCAAATTTTTCAAGTTCCTCTTCAATCGTTTCAATATATCCCTTTATATTTGAAAGCGGGGTTTTTAACTCATGCGAGATGTTTTCAACTAATTCTTTTTTTATCTCTGCAAGCTCCTTAACAGAGCTCATATCGTTGAAGATGACAAAAATTTCATCCTCTTTATTTTTGAAAGCGCTTGCTTGAAAAACCTTCCCATCAAACCTGATCTCCCGAGAAGCTACCTCACGATCCCCTAATTTGCCAACTTCAAGCGCATTCTTTATAAAATCAATCAGTTCAAAATCCCGAAGGACTTCCCAATAAAATTTTTCACTCTCTTTGAATTCGCCTGTTTGAATTAAAATTCTGGCTTTTGAAAAAGTTTCAACAAAACTATCATTGTAAAATTTTATCTTCCCTTTATCGTCAAGAATTAAAATAGGATTTGGCAAAAATTCAATAATCACCTTGAATTTTTTCTCGCTTTCTTCGAACATTTTTTGAAGTTTTTCATACTCAGCGAGCAACTTTTCAAGACCTTCACTTGGTCCATATAAAGCGATTTCATCGATTGGAAGACTTTTTTGACCAAAAAATTTTTTGATTTTTTTATCAAATTCATATATAGGTTTAACAAAATTTTTCAAGCACCAAAGCAAGAATATAACTGCAAGTATCACACCTATGGTGGGCTTGAGAATTAGCAAAGTTGTCACGATTGCTCCAAATATTAAAAATTTCAGCGGAAGGTTTTTCATTTTGATCTATTCAATTTCAATTTTATATCCCATTCCGCGAACGCTTTTGATCAACTTTCCAGCTTCGCCAAGTTTATCTCTTAACTTTTTTATGTGTACATCAACGGTTCGGTCGATAACTGATTTTTTAATTCCCCATATGGCATTTAAAAGTTGTTCCCTGGAGAAAACCCAACCTGGCTTTTTTGCAAGATGTTTGAGTATCTTGAACTCCGTCAGCGTTAAATCAACTCTTTGACCTTCAACATATACCTCCATTTTGTTTACATCGATAACTATTTTATCCCCAACCCTGAGTATTTCCTGTTTTGTTGTCCCTTCCTCAGATGTTCTTCTCAAAACCGCCTTCACCCTTGCTATTAGCTCACGCGGTGAAAATGGCTTTGTTACATAATCATCCGCTCCCAGCTCAAGACCAACTATCTTATCTGTTTCTTCAATCTTTGCTGTCAAAATTATGATTGGAAGCTTCGCAGTTGCTGGATTATTTCTTAACATTTTGCAAATTTCAAAACCATCCATATCCGGCAACATCAAATCAAGTATCAAAACATCCGGCATATCTGTTGAAAGATATCGGAAAAAAGATTCGCCATCTGAAAATTTTTTAGGTTTAAATCCCGCCTTCTGCGCGTGAAGTGCTATCAGTTCAAGTATATCTTTATCATCCTCAATTATCGCTATTGTTTTTCCGTTCATATCTTACCTCAACTTAAATTTTTTATCGTAATTAAGAACATTATATTTCTTCAAAATTTCCACGACCTTATCTATCGGTATCGCTTCAACTTTTCTGCCCCTGTAACCCGTCATTGTTTTGGCTTTTAATAATGAATTATAAATTGCTTC
>JBKBWH010000198.1:0-3631 GCA_046289115.1 Candidatus Kryptonium sp. | reverse complement strand
GATTTTTATTCGAGAAGTACTCGGGGCAAGATCTGTTGAGAGCATTGAAGAAAGCGTTGTCAGTTTATAAAAATAAGAAGGCATGGTTAAAATTGATGAAAAATGGAATGATGAAGGACTTTTCATGGGCTGTATCTGCGAGCAAATATGTTGAACTTTACCAAAAAGTTGTGGCACCACAAAAAAAAGCCCGGACTGTTAAAGCAAAATGAATCGACGCCATATAGCTATATTTCTTGATAGAGATGGGACAATTAACGAAGATGTAAATTTTTTGTCTTCCCCGGAACAACTTGTTTTAATAGAGAATTCAGCCGAAGCTATAAAGGAGGCAAATGAGCTTGGTTTAAAGGTTATTGTCTTTACAAATCAAAGTGGCATCGCTCGGGGTTACTTTACAGAGGAGGATTTACATAGAATTCACAAACGACTTGATGAATTACTCGCTGAGAAAGGTGCAAAGGTGGACGCTTATTATTACTGTCCGCATCATCCCACAGAGGGAAATGGGGAATACAGGGTTGAATGTGAGTGTAGAAAACCCAAAGATGGCATGCTTCAGCGCGCTTCAAGGGAACAAAATATTGACTTAAAAAAATCGTTCGTTATCGGCGACAGGTGCGTTGATATTCAGGCGGGCAAAACTGCAGGAGCGACCACCATACTTGTTTTGACTGGTTATGGCAAGAAAGAATATGCAAAATGTAAAAGTGAAAATTTTGAGCCTGATTTTATTGCGGAGAATTTGAAAGAGGCGATTGAGATTGTCAAGAAAATACTTAACTTAAAAAAATTAATTGATGTGTGATGAGAAGCGAAATTATGGGAAGTAAAGTGAAACAAAATATGAGGGGCATATTTGGCGTCTTCGTGTTTTTATTTTTCATTATAGGATGCTCCAAAGAACCGAATGATGTTGGTTTCGGACTTTTACCAGATAATGAACTTTTCAATGTTAAGGTTTATGAAGATTCGGTAGAAATTTACGCTGAAAACATCCAAAATTTTATCTCAAATTCATCATCTGAAGTTTTATTAATTGGAAACTATGAAGGCATATCGTGTGATATTTTAATTCGGTTTAATGTTCCTGACACATTGAGGGATATGAAAATTGAGTGGGCTCAAGTGAGGTTATTTAAATCTAAACTTGTGATAGGGGATAGCGCTTTGCCACTTCGTTTTACCGCTCACAAGGTTCTTTCAAATTATTACGATACACTTTATGACTCACGAATTATTGGGGAGTTTGAAAGCATACCTGATTCTGTTAATTATTTTAAAATTGATACTGGGGTCGTTAGAGAATGGTTGAATGGAAAGAATTACGGTCTTTATCTGAAATCACAAAGCGATGGCGTAATATGGGAATTTAATTCATTAGACGCATCACTTTTTACACCTGCACTTGAGATCGTGGTTCCTAAGGAAGGGGGTGGAGTTGATACAATTAGATTCGTTTACGGAAGTGATGGTTATATTGCGAGGTTAAATGAAAAAATAGATACAAATTATATTGTGCTTCAAGCTGGTGTTGGTTTGCGAAGCATTTTAAAATTTGATGTATCGAAGCTTCCTAAGAACATTATCATAAATCGCGCGGAGGTTTCGCTCTATTTGAAGGAGAAAAAAAGATATGGAAACAACGGAGTTGATTCCTTGCTTGCCAGCTTTATTACTGATATCGACCTTGTCAGGAAATCAATCGGTGGATTTGAAGGTAATTATCTTGGCGTGAGAAATCCAATCGATACACTTGAATATATAATTCCAATTACAACTCCTGTTCAGCGGTGGGTAAATGGTGAATCAAATAATGGAATTTTGTTGAGGTGCTTTTCTGAGGTAGATAACTTTGATCGTTTTACTTTTTATTATGTTGAGAGGAGACCAAAGTTAAAAATTTATTACACAACAAAACCAGAGATTTAGCAAGAATGAAATTCAAGATTTTCTTTTTTTCAGTTTTACTTTGTTCAATTTCTATTGCTGGGGGTTCAATTTACTCAAGATTTGGGCTTGGAATTTTGCGTTTTTCAACGGTTGACAAAACCGCAGGTCTTGGTGGGCTTGGAATTGCTCTTTTTGATCCAATTTATGTGAACCGATATAATCCTGCCTTATTGAGTGAACTTGCGAGGGTGAGAATTTCGGGTGGTTATCTTTATGAGGGAACAGCGATGCAAGATAGAGTTAAAAATACCTTTTTAACGAGTGGAAATTTTGACGGTGTTTTGTTCGCAATCCCGCTATGGAAAAAGCACGGGTTAACATTTGCAACGGGGATAATGCCTTTCAGCAGGGTAAATTATAGCATTAAGAAAGATTCGATTTTAGAGAATAAGTATTTTTCGCAATGGTATAAAGGTGAGGGTGGGATTTCAAGTTTTATTTTTGGTTTTTCATTTAGACCATTTAGTAAGTTAAGCCTTGGGGTTAGGGGTGAGTATTATTTTGGGACGATAGTTAATTTATGGGAGGCTGATTTTGGAAGTTCTGAGTTTTTCTTCTCGAGCATAAGGCGTGAAAGAAATTATGGGGGGCTTGGCTTTACACTTGGGCTTGCATATGGGCTTGGTATTGGGAAAAATTCTTTTACAATAGGATTTGTATTTTCTTCTCCTGTTGATTTGAAGGGCTTGACAACGGTTGAGTATACGGTTCCTATTGTGGGTAGTTCAACGGTTACAGAAGTTAACAATTTGAATTCTAAATTGCCATATAGAGTTGGGTTGGGGTTTAGTTATTTTATCAGTGATAGGGTTCAATTTTCAAGCGATGTTTATTATCAAAATTGGGAAAAATTTCATATCAATGGTGAACATCCGAGGGAGATAACAAATGCGCTGAGAGTTGGATCTGGGCTTGAAATTTTGCCATCTAAGGAAATGATTGCGGGGTTTTTTGAGAAAACATCATACAGATTTGGAATTTTTTATGACAAAACATATTTTAAAATAGATGAGAAGCAAATTAACGAGTTATTTTTCGCTGTTGGATTTGGTTTCCCTGTGAGTTTTGACACGAGAATTAATTTCTCAATTGAATATGGTCTCAGAGGTGATCTTGATATCGTAAGGGATAGGATTTTAAGAATTTCAATTGGAGTTAACACAGGAGAAATTTGGTTTGTAAAACAAAAACTTGAGGACTAACAAAATGAAAAAGGCAGTCCTAACATTATTAACACTTTTTTTTATTTCGTGTGTGGTTTACGCACAGGGGACTCAACAGGATTCAATAGAAGTTTTGAAGAACTGGTCTTTGTTTTTTGAGTATTTTAAAACTGGGGATTATGTCAGTGCGGTTCCGTATGGATGGAAAGTTATGGAGATGCAGCCGACAAGGTTTAAGACGCTTTATAAAGCGATGGAAAAAATTTATTTGAAATTTTACGAAGAAGCACCGGAGGGGAAAAAGCATGGGTATGCGGATACTCTTTTGATAATTTATGATAACGCGATAAAATATCATCCTGAAAATGCATCGGAATATTATTTGCGTAAGGCTTATGTTCTTGAAAACTACTACGCAGGCAGGGATAGCGAGGCAATAGCAGCGTATGAGAAGGGGATTGAGCTTGATTTTGAACACACCGAATTTTATTATATTGATCGCCTTGGGGTTCTTT
>JBKBWH010000197.1:0-3644 GCA_046289115.1 Candidatus Kryptonium sp. | reverse complement strand
TTGTTTTAGGGACGATTCCAAACATTGCACCGCCATCGAGCTTGAAGCGACCTGTTTCAATTGCATAAATTTCATATTTACCGATCTTCATTTTTATCTATAAGTTTTATTTTTGGTAAATTTTCGAAGTTGAAATTTTCGCCGGGTGAGATGTTTTCTATTTTTTCAAGCCATAGTTTAACTTCCGAGAGAAGTTCGGAAAGTTTTATATTCATATAGATTTCGGGGTAATCGTTGAGTTTAAAGATCGCTTTTTTAAGCTGGCTTGTTGCGCCGCGGAAATTTAAATTTGTAAGGTGGTAGAACCCGACAGCTATGTGGATTAATCCATGATAAAATTTTTTAATTTTGGGGTTCCGCTCTTCGTTCCAAATCTCTTCAAGTGTGTCATGGCATTCAAAGAAAAGCTCGCTGTTAAATTCTTGTATCCCTTTTAGAAATCTATCTATCAACATTTTAACTATCTTTTGCTATCACTTCTTTAAATCAATGAGAAGTTGAATAACTGTATCAATTCTTTGGTTAAGTTGAGCTATTTGAGAGTCAACTTTTTGATTAAGTTGGGCTATTTCTTGCCTTAGTTGTCCCATCTCTTGTCGTAATTGTCCTATTTCTTGTCCCATTTCCTGCCTTAGTTGTCCCATCTCTTGCCTTAGCTGACCAATCTGTGTGTCTATCTTATTGTTAAGATATCTAAAATCCTCTTCCTGTCTTCGTTTTATCTCATTCACAACCTCAAGGATGCTCTTTGTTCTTTCGTCCACAACTTCGTATATAAGTTCAAGTGTAACCTTCTTTATTGCCTTTGTTAGTATTTCTTTCATAGGAATTTTCCTCGTGTTTCTTAAACAATCTCATCGTTAATATAGCATTAATTTGTTTTAAAGTCAAAATGCTGCAATTATCACTGAAGTTTTTATGTTATGGGCTGGTGATAGATTTTTTTTCAGAGGTTTGTTGGTATTTCATAAAATTTGGAATAGCGGTTGTTTGTTTTTAAATTTTTTAAAAATAAAGCAAATTGACTTGATGCGTGGTCGACTTGGTGTTATTTTTTTGACTATTCTAATAGATTTAATAGGTTTTGGGATTGTGATTCCACTTTTGCCTTTTTATGCGCTTAGTTTTGGGGCAAAATCATATCAAATTGGTTTGCTTGTCTCTTCCTTCTCGTTCATGCAATTTATTTTTAATCCAATATGGGGACGGATTTCAGACAAGATTGGCAGAAGACCTGTCATACTTATAAGTGTTTTTGGTTCATTTGTTTCTTATTTAATTTTTGCGTTGGCTAATTCACTTTGGCTTTTGTTTCTATCAAGAATGCTTGCTGGTTTGATGGGAGCGAACATAGCAACGGCACAGGCATATATCGCAGATATAACTTCACCCGAAGAAAGAGCAAAGGGTATGGGAATAGTTGGAGCTGGATTTGGGATAGGTTTTATTGTTGGACCATTTATAGGTGGGATTTTAAGCAAATTTGGCTATAATTTCCCCATATTCTTTGCCTCGGGACTTTCGCTTTTAAATTTTTTTCTCGCCTGGAGATTTCTACCGGAGCCTCAAACACGAAGATCGGAATCTCGCAGACTAAATCATAGCGCAGGTATTTCTGAGGTATTGCGAAATAAGGTTTTGCTCTTTCTTTATTTCACATTTTTTGTGGTAACATTTGGGATATCAATTAACTATGTTGTTTTTCCTCTTTTTACGAAGGACATGTTTGCTTTTGATTCTTCACATAATGGGTTATTGTTTGGTTATGTTGGGATTATAGGTGTGATGACGCAAGGTTACCTTATTGGCAAATTTACAAAAAGATTTAGGGAAGAGAAGATCTTGATGGCGGGGACATTTTTGATGGGCTTTGGTTTGTTGGGGATGATATTTTCGCTGAATTTTCTTGAATTTTTAACTTTTACGACATTTTTAACATTTGGTAGTGGAATAACGACACCGACGGTGTTAAGTTTGATTTCAAGACAGGCGAAATCCGAAAGTCAAGGTGTCGCGCTTGGGTTAGGGCAATCGCTGTCGAGTTTAGCTCGTGTATTTGGTCCGTCGGCAGGTGGCTTCTTATATGGAAATTTTGGACAGAGATCACCGTTTGTTCTCGGTGTGTTAGTGATGGTTGTGAGCTTTTTGTTTGCTATTGGGATTTACAATGGGAGAAAATCTAAAAGTGAATTAGGGGTGAAATGCTAACCTTGATTTTAGTTCTGATTTTGATTTTGTTTCTTGCTTATTTCTCAGTTGTTAATTTTATTGGACCATCAATTATTTTGAAACCGAAGCAAAAAAATTTTCTTGTCGATGGAAAAGTAATTACATCCCCGTTGGATCTCGGGCTTAAGTATGAAGAAGTTGAAATAAAATCATTTGACGGCACAATTTTAAAGGGTTGGCTAATTCAAGCGAAGACAGATCCGGTTGGAAGCGTGATTTACATCCACGGGACTTATACGAATAAGGCATTTGGTTTGAAAAGGGCGAAGTTTTTAAGCGAGGCTGGGTATAATGTTCTCTTGGTTGATCTTCGCTATCATGGTGAAAGTGGAGGTGAGTTTTGCACATATGGTTATCTTGAGAAGTTTGATATTTCAGATTGGATAAGTTTTCTTTTGAAGAGATTCCCTGATGTTCCAGTTGCGCTTTTCGGGGTTTCGCTTGGAGGGGCGGTTGCGATTCAAACCGCTGGGATAGATAACAGAGTTAACGCAATTGTATCTGAGGGAAGTTTTGCGAATTTTTCAGATTTAGTTTTTGAACATCAGGAAAAGAAATTCAAATTTGCATCAAAATTTTTGACTGGAAAAGTTCTTAAGAATGTTGAAAGAATTGCTGGTTTCAAGATTAGTGATATTGCGCCACTTGAGTATGTTAAGAAGATTTCGTGCCCAATTCTTTACATCCACGGGAAAAACGATGAAACGGTTAAACCGTGGCATTCAATAGTTTTGCATCGATATACTTTAAAAGGTGAGCTTATACTTGTTGATGGTGCTGGACATGTGAACTCTTGGGAGGTGCTCGGTGATAAATACGAAGAAAAAATCATCGAGTTTTTAAGGAAAAATTGCAATAAAAACAAAATATCGTAAAAACTATGGCAAAGGTCGCAATTTTAATGGGGAGTAAAACGGATGATGAAATAATGCAGTTTTGTGAAAAGTATCTTCAATATTTCGGTGTTGATTATGAAAAAAAGGTTTTATCGGCGCACAGAAATCCGATTGAAACAATTGAGTTTGCGCGGAATGCTGAATCAAACGGTTATAAGGTCATAATAGCAGGGGCTGGGATGGCTGCGCATTTGCCTGGGGTCATAGCTGCAAATACGACTTTGCCTGTGATTGGTGTTCCACTGCCTGCTTCTGAGTTAAGCGGTGTTGACGCTCTTTATTCAATTGTTCAAATGCCCCCAGGGATACCTGTTGCAACTGTCGCTATTGGGAAAGCGGGAGCGATAAACGCGGCTGTTCTTGCGGTGGAGATACTTGCTCTACAAAATGAGGAGTTGAAAAGAAAACTTGAAGAGTTTAAAAAGCAAGGCTCAAAATTATGAAGTATGGGCTTATCGGACACTTATGTCTTGATGTAATTCATTTAACTGATGGCACAGAAGTTCAAAGCTACGGCGG
>JBKBWH010000196.1:0-3676 GCA_046289115.1 Candidatus Kryptonium sp. | reverse complement strand
CCGCAGAAGCCGTAGTTTTTATCAAAGGTGATAAGTTTTACGGATTTAAAATTTTCTCTGACGAAATCAGCACTTCCGTCGGTTGAGCCGTTATCCGCAACAATGATTTCTAAATTTTTATAATTTGTTTGAATGACAGAGGGAAGGAACTTTTCGAGGAAATGTTTTGTGTTCCAGTTTAGAATGATTACGCTGACCTTGGGTTGTTTCATCAAGTAAAGTTTTTGATAAAATTTAACTTGGGGACAACGCAAAACAAAATTGTTATTTATTCGCTATTTAATTAAATTTAACTGTGATACTAAAAATTTTTCGTCATAAACTTTGCGAAACCCTATGGGCTTAAAGTTTCAAGAAAATTGCGTTTTTTGCAGAATTATTGAGGGTCTTGAGAAAGCGGAGGTTCTTTATGAAGATGAATATATCATTTCAATTCTTGATATCAACCCTGTTAATTTCGGACATGCTTTGGTAATTCCTAAGGAGCATTACGATGAGTTTTTATCTTTGCCCGATGAGTTTTATCCATACCTTTTGAAGGCGGTGAAAATTGTTGCACAGGCGATTATGAGTTCAGTTGAACCAAAACCGGGTGGATTTAACATTCTTTCAAATAACGGGTTTGCTGCAGGGCAGAGGGTACCTCATTTACATTTTCACGTGATACCGAGATATTTAAGCGATGGGCTGAAGTTTAAACCCATTATTAAAAAATATGCAAAGGGAGAGATTGAGAAATACGCAAGTTTAATAAGGCAAAAAATAAACGAACCTAAAACGCAAATAATTTAACAGGAGGTAATGAAATATGGCATATGAAAAATTAGTTCCACCTTCAGAAGGAGAAAAAATAACGGTCAAAGATGGAAAACTAAATGTTCCTGATAATCCAATAATTCCATTTATTGAAGGTGACGGGACAGGACCTGACATATGGAGGGCAGCGAAAATGGTGTTTGATGCTGCCGTCGAAAAAGCATATGATGGAAAGAGAAAAGTCGTATGGTTTGAGATTTACGCTGGTGAAAAAGCAAATAAAGTTTATGGTCGCGAAGTATGGCTTCCTGATGATACACTTGAGGCGATTAAAGAACATATAATTGCCATTAAAGGACCTCTTACAACTCCGGTTGGCGGTGGAATAAGGAGCTTAAATGTCACATTGAGACAAGTTCTTGATCTTTACGCATGTGTTAGACCTGTTAAATATTATGAAGGTGTTCCAAGCCCGATGAAAAGACCTCAAGATGTTGATGTTGTTATTTTCAGAGAAAATACCGAGGATGTTTATGCAGGAATTGAATGGAAAATGGGCTCGCCTGAGGCGTTGAAGATGATTGATATACTTGAGAAGGAGTTTGGAATTAAGGTTAGAACCGATTCAGGAATTGGAGTTAAACCGATGTCTGAGTTTGGTTCGAAACGGCTTGTTCGCAAGGCGATTAAATACGCAATTGAAAACGGGCGCAAAAGCGTCACGCTTGTTCATAAGGGAAACATAATGAAATTTACAGAGGGAGCTTTTCGCGAGTGGGGTTATCAAGTCGCGCTTGAAGAGTTTAGAGAATATGTGATAACTGAGGAAGAGCTTAATAAGGATTATGGTGGTAAACAACCGGATAGCAAGATTGTCATTAAGGATAGAATCGCCGATAATATGTTTCAGCAGTTAATCACGAGACCAGCTGAATATGATGTTATAGCGACACCAAATCTTAATGGCGATTATTTATCCGACGCTGCGGCTGCGCTTGTCGGTGGGCTTGGAATTGCACCAGGTGGAAATATCAGTGATTTTTATGCTGTTTTTGAAGCAACCCATGGCACCGCTCCGAAATATGCTGGGCTTGATAAGGTGAACCCAGGTTCGGTTATTCTTTCAGGTGTTATGATGTTTGAATATATCGGTTGGAAGGAAGTTGCTAAATTGATTGAATATGGTATGCAAGAGACGATAAAGCAAAAGTATGTGACATATGACTTTGCACGGCAGATGGAAGGAGCCACCGAAGTAAAAACAAGTGAATTCGCTCAAAGGATTGTTGAAAACATAATGAAGTGTGATTTAAGCGAAATTTTTGCTGCGAAATAATAATTTAGAATGGATGAGATTTGAGTGAGATAATTTTGAGGGCAGAGAATATACACAAAATTTTTTGGCTTGGAAAAAGTGTCAAACTTCATGTTTTAAAGGGCATAAGCTTTGAGGTTAGAAGAGGTGAAATGATAGCGATAGTCGGCGCATCTGGTGCTGGTAAAAGTACACTTCTTCATATTATCGGTGCCCTTGATAGACCAAGTGAAGGCAAGGTTTATATTGACGGGATTGATGTGTTTAAGATGTCAGATGTTGAACTTGCCAAATTCAGAAATAAAAAAATTGGTTTTGTGTTTCAATTTCATCATCTGTTGCCTGAATTCACAGCTATTGAAAATGTTGCGATGCCAGCTATGATAGCAGGTAAAAGCTTTGATGAAGTTAAGGATAAAGCATATGAACTTCTTAAAGAAGTTGGACTTGCGGATAGAGCGCATCATAAACCATCGGAGCTTTCGGGTGGAGAACAACAAAGAGTAGCGGTTGCTAGAGCCTTGATGAATTCACCCGAGCTAATTCTTGCCGATGAACCGTCTGGAAATCTTGACAGCGAAAATGCAGAAACACTTCATAACCTAATGTTCGGGTTAAATAGAAAATACAAGCAAACTTTTATAATTGCGACGCATAACGAAAAACTTGCGGAGATGGCAAATAGAATTATAAAAATAGTTGACGGAAAAATTCACGAAGTTATAACGACTGAGAAAAATTTCTAAAACAAAATTATGGTGAGAAAATGAAAAAGGAAGTTAAAATTGTTCTCGCTGGATTAACTGCTCTTGGCGTCGGTCTTGCGGTTGGATATATGATAGCGAATTGGTTGATAAATGACCTGATGAAAGATATAGCCATTGATCTTGGAGAAGAAGAAGTGGCGAGTGAACTCCACCAAACCGCTGAAGAGGAAGTGTGATAAAAATTTAGATAAAATACCCTGTGTTTAAATTTGAGATTGTAGCGATTGATGTTAAAACTTCAGCTCGCGCTGGACTTATTTATACCGACCATGGGGTCATTGAAACTCCGATCTTTATGCCAGTTGGAACACAAGGGACCGTTAAAGCAGTTGAGCAAAGGGAGCTCGTTGAAATAGGAGCGCAAATAATTCTTGGAAACACATACCACCTTTATTTAAGACCCGGAACAGATGTAATTCTTAAAGCGGGTGGATTGCATAAGTTTATAAGCTGGGAAAGGGGAATTTTGACTGATAGTGGGGGATTCCAAATTTTTAGTCTGGCTCAGTTTAGAAAAATATCGAAAGAGGGTGTAAAGTTTCAATCTCACATTGATGGCTCATATCATTTTTTCACACCCGAAAACATCATTGACATTCAACGAATACTTGGTTCAGATATTATGATGTGCCTTGATGAATGTGCACCTTATCCGTGTGATTATGATTATGCTTTTAAATCAAATCAATTAACCATTGAATGGGCTAAAAGATCTCGCGAAAGATTTGACAATACGAAACCTTTATATGGTCATACCCAGGCAATTTTTGGAATCGTCCAAGGGAGCGTTTATCCAGAAATAAGAGCTAAAAGCGCCGAAGAGCTCTTAAAGCTTGAC
>JBKBWH010000195.1:0-3707 GCA_046289115.1 Candidatus Kryptonium sp. | reverse complement strand
GATCATAAGAAGCAAATTCAGGTTTTGAAAGATATCGTGCGAGTATAATCGTTATCAATAAAAGCCCAAGCAAATTGACAAGTCTTGACAGGCTTACGAAGCCAGCTCTTTTGACAATTGTTAAGTTTTCCGATTTATCCATCCGGTTTAGATTAAAAATTTCAAAAGACCTTTTCCGTAGCTTACCTCAAATGAGATTTTAATTTCACCCCCAAATTGCGTTTTAAAGAAAGCGACGCTTTCAATATCCGCACCGCAGAAGTCAAACTCTTTCACATCGTTTGATGATAAGTCCTCAAGTATTTTCCATACGAGAAAGTGGGAGGCATTATCTATTTCTTTCCCAATTGTTCCAGCTACAACATCATAAGCCTTGCTATTCCAAATTGATATTCCTCGCGATGAGATGACCTGATCATTTTTATCAACAAGATGATAAATTGTCAAAAGTTTTCTCTGAACAAGTTTTTCAAGAAGCTTTTTAAGTTCGTTAAAATTGAGGAAAAATTTACCACCATTTTTTTCAAAACTTAAAATTTGTTGTTGTGCGAGCACATCAACAGATGTTGTTTTGATGAGTCTAAAACCTTTCTCTTGAGCATCTTTAATTTTTCTTTTAAGTGAATTGCTTAGCCCATCCCAAAGTTTTTCGGTTGATTCAATGTTGAGTATAAATGTGTGTCTTGGCTTAATTTTATATCCAAGCCATTTAAACTGTCGGATGTCGTCAATGGTGTAATGGAGCTTTAGGATGAAAAGATCGAGAGATTGTTTCAAATATTGGTGGGTTTTTAAAATCGCTTCATTTTTTTGCATTATTTTTTTCTGGAGTTTCTCGCCTTTCAAATCTTGAAACAAAATTCCGCTGTAATATGTGAATAAAAGAGGGGTTGAGACTTTGAAGAGAAACTTCTTTTTGGATGGATAAATTAAGCCAGAAATAATTTCTTCACCTTTTCTGACAAATAAGATGTTAAGCGAGAGATTAAAAAAATCGCTATATACCTTAAGCCAGTCGTAGTTTTGAAATGGGTTTGATTGAGGTGAGTGAATGTTAAATTTATTCCATTCTTCAGGGTCATTTGAGATTTCGACATGAAGTTGAGCCATGGATATGCGAAGTTATTTCACTATGCCGAGGATTTTAGCTATGAATTCAAGTGCTTGTTGATTTAGGAAAATAATTACAAAGAGCAAGATCAAAAACATTATGGTGAATTTTCTATCAAGTTTTACAATTTCAGTTTTTATCTCGGCACGCAGTTCATCTAATTTTGCTTCAAATAATTCTTTTGTTACAAATTCTTGCGTTATCCATCCTTTAATAGTGTCAATTTCACCCCTTGCCTCTGTTCGGAAGGATTCAATCTCACCATTTACTTCTTTTCTAAACGATTCAAACTCGCTTCTTATCTCTTTTTTAAACAATTCAAATCCATCTTTTATATCCCGTATCTCAGATCTTAAAGATTCAATCTCACCTCTTATTTCTTTTTTAAACGATTCGAATTCATTTCTTATATCCCGTACCTCGGATCTGAGGGATTCAAAGTCGCCTCTTATCTTAGTGATAATCTCATCCTTTGTTGTAGCCCATTTATATTCGGTTGCTTCGGAGATCGCTGCTTCAAGAGATTTTACAACTTTTCTTGCCTCTTCCTTTCCAAGCGCTTTTTCAAAAGCCTCGTAGATTTCAAATGACAGTGTAACAGGCATAACAAAAACTTACTTTTGATTTAAGTTAAAAATTTTGGCATTAAATATCAAGATGTTCAAGGCGATTACAAAATGTATTTGCTCAGATCCTTATCCTTAACGATTGGTGAAAGTTTTTCTTGAACGAATTCTTTTGTTATCAAAATCTTCTGCCCCTTTAGCTTTGGGGCGTCAAATAAAATATCTTCAAGAAGAGTTGTCATGACTGTTTGAAGTCGTCTTGCGCCGATGTTTTCAAGTTGTTCATTAACCTCCGCTGCGTAGTGAGCTATTTCTTTTATTGCTTCATCCGTAAATTCAATTTCAACTCCTTCTGTTTCAAGAAGTGCTTTATATTGTTTTATCAGCGCATTTTCGGGTAAAGTTAGAATTTTGACAAAATCTTCTTCAGTTAAAGGATTGAGTTCAACTCTTATCGGAAACCTACCTTGAAGTTCAGGTATCAAATCGCTTGGTTTTGCTACATGGAAAGCCCCCGCCGCGATGAAAAGTATATGGTCTGTTTTTACAATTCCATATTTCGTCATAACATTTGAACCTTCAATTATCGGTAGCAAATCCCTTTGAACTCCCTCCCTTGAAACATCTGGTCCAACGGTGTAACCGCCAGGGTTGGCGATTTTATCTATTTCGTCTATGAAAACGATGCCTAAGTTTTCAACTCTTCTTATCGCTTCTTTTATCACGGCTTCCATATCAATTAACTTTTGTGCCTCCTCCTGGATAAGATAATTTCTTGCCTCTGCTATCGTCATCCTTCTTTTTTTATATCGCTTTGGCATCACATTCTCAATAAGGTCTTGCATTGTAACGGCGAGATCATCAACTGGGAATGGTCCTAAAATTTGAAGTCCGGGTAGAGGTTGAGATGAAATTTCTATTTCTATTGTCCTTGAGTCAAGTTTTCCCTCTTGGAGTTGTTTTCTTAGTTTTTCTCTTGTTTGTGACATTTCATCATCTTCATAGTTATCTTCAAATTCTTCACTTTCGTCGTATTTTCTTTTTTTTCTCTTTGGCAAGAGAATATCAAGGAGTCTTTCCTCCGCAAGGTCTTTTGCTCTATCTTTTATCTCTTCCATTTTTTCCATTCGGACCATATTGACGGCGATGTCAACGAGTTCTCTTATCATCGATTCAACATCTCTTCCGACATATCCAACCTCTGTGAATTTTGAAGCTTCAACTTTGACAAATGGGGCGTTTGCAAGTTTTGCAAGCCGGCGTGCGATCTCAGTTTTACCGACCCCAGTTGGACCAATTAAAATTATATTATTTGGTGTTATTTCCTCCCGCAATTCTGGTGGGACCTGTTGTCTTCGCCATCTATTTCGCAGTGCAATAGCTACAGCTCTTTTGGCTTGTTCCTGGCCGACGATATACTTGTCAAGCTCTTTGACTATTTCTTCAGGTGTTAAATCTCTTAAATCCTTTCGCTGTTTTATTGTGACTTCATTGTTTTGTTCTTTTTTGAGTTGATTTGCCATTTCAAGTTATAAGTTTATTTTTAAAGCTCTTCGATAACTATATTGTGATTTGTGTAGACGCAGATATCAGCAGCGACTTTTAACGCTTCTTCAACTATTTCACGGGCAGATAAATTTGAATATTTCACTAAAACCTTTGCAGCAGCGAGGGCGTAGCTACCGCCTGAACCGATTGCGACAATTTTGTCATCAGGCTCAATCACATCACCCGTGCCTGAAATTATCAACGCATTTTCTTTGTCCATGACAGCTAACAATGCTTCAAGTCGGCGTAGGTATTTGTCCATTCTCCAATCCTTTGCAAGTTCAGTTGCAGCGCGAAGAAGGTTCCCTTTATACTGTTCAAGCTTCGCTTCAAACCTTTCCATAAGAGCAAGTGCATCGGCAGAAGCTCCAGCGAAACCGACGAGAATTTTATTATTATAAATTTTTCTGACTTTTTTAGCCCCGTGTTTCATTATGGTGTCAGATAAAGTCACTTGCCCATCCCCACCCATCACTGCTTGA
>JBKBWH010000194.1:0-3749 GCA_046289115.1 Candidatus Kryptonium sp. | reverse complement strand
GCATCAACCCCGATTATCTCAATGGGTTGGATTGTGATCTCTGAGGCAAGTTCAGGTGTTTTTATCATCGTAAGGAAGTCATATCGTTGGCGTATCTTTCTATATTCTGGTAAATATCTTCCCGCTTGGCGCATTATCCATATTGGGGTTCTTTCTATCCTTTCACCTTTGCATGCTTTTAAAAATATGTCGTTTTTCAATTTTGAGCGAGCAATTTTGTTTTCTCTTCATTAATAAGTTCTGCAAGAAGTTTAGCATCTGGTTTCGGTGAAACTTTCATCGGATTTATATCAACATTCAATCCGAATTTTTCACATTCTTTTAATGTTGTCTCACCAATCACTGCTATTTTTTGTCCATTGAATTTTATGTTATTGAAGATTTCAAAAAAATTTCTGACGCTTGATGGGCTGAAAAAGGTTATAAATTTTATTTCACCATTTTCAATCATTCTCCTGATGTTTTCTTTTTCAACCTCGCTTATCTCTGGTTTTATCGTTTTATATACAATCACATCATCAATGTCAAGTCCCTTTTCTTTAAGAAGTTTTACAAAGTTTTCGTCGGTTAGAGTGCTTCGCGGAAATAGAAATTTTGCCTTTTTATTCTCAGAGAGGATTTTATCAAACAAGCTTTCCTTATCGGATTTTTCAGGCAACATTTCAACATTAAAACCATATTTTTCGATCTCGCTTTTAGTTTTTGTCCCGACGGCGTGAAATTTTTTCCCCTTCAATTCTTCAAGCGTATAAAATCTCATAAATCTGCTCAGGAAAAATTTAACAGCGTTTGTGCTCGTAAAGATTATATCCGAGTATTCATTGATTCTCTTAATTCTTTCGTCAACTTCCACCCACGAATCAGGTTCGGTTATTTCAATCGTTGGGAAAAAGACACAGATGAAACCGCATGATTCAAGATGCTGGGCAAATTCAGCTGCTTGTGACTTCGCTCGTGTTATGAGAACTTTCATTTTTTATCGCTCACTTTTCTTACTTCGTCAAGTATCTTAGCTCCGCCTTGCTCAAGGAGTCTTTCGGCGAGCTCGATCCCGAATTTTTCGGTATCTCCATTTATATCACCTTCAATTGAATCACGAACGACAAGTGTGCCATCAAGAGTGCTTATCATAGCGGAAAGTTTAATTTTCCCGTTTGAGATACAAGCGAATGCTCCAATTGGAATTTGACATCCACCTTCAAGGTGTTTTAGGAGTGCTCGCTCAGCTTTTGTTGCAAGTTCAGTTTCTAAGTGATTTACTTTCCTTACGATTTCGAAAATCTCTACATCATCTTCTTTTATCTCGATAGCTATCGCGCCTTGACCGACGGCTGGCAAGATTATATCTGTTGAGATCAATTCGGAGACTCTATTGGTGTAGCCCATTCGTTTTATCCCAGCGTGTGCTAAAATCATTCCATTCCAATTTGATTCGTCAAATTTTTTAAATCTTGTGTCAATATTACCGCGAATGTCAACGAACTTAAAGTCGCTTCTGAAGTGAAGAAGCTGTGCTTTTCTTCTCAAGCTGCTGGTTGCAATGGTTGAATTTAGGGGAAGTTCTGCAAGTTTTAAGTTATCTTTGGAAATAAGAGCATCTCTCACATCTTCGCGCTCTAATACGGCACCTATTATCAAGCCATCCGGCAATTTTGTTGGTAGGTCTTTTAAGCTATGAACTGCAAGGTCAATTTCACCATTTAAAAGTTCAATTTCAATTTCCCTTGTGAAAATTCCTTTATCGCCAATTTTTGAAAGTGGTGAATCAAGAATTTTATCACCTTTGGTTTTGATGATCTTAACTTCAAATTCAAGTTCGGGGAAATTTTCCAAAAGTTTTTCCTTTGCAAACTCCGTCTGCCATAGCGCAAGCTTACTTCCGCGCGTACCTATAACTATTTTTCGCTTCATTTCGTAGAGGTTTATTTTTGTTCGAGTCCAAACAGTTCTCTTACAAACTGTATAAACTTTATTCTTTCTGATTCAGGTTTTCCATTTGATGATTCACGGATATTTACCGTTGGGGTGTGAAGAAGTTTATTTATAAGCGATTTTGTAAGTGCATCAACTTTTTCGAAATCCTCTGGAGAGAATTTATTTTTATATTTTTCAATCTCAAGTCGTCTTATCTCTTCAAATCGATCTCTCAAAAGTTTTATTGTCGGCGCGACTTGGTGAGCCTCATACCATTTGGCTAATTTTTTAAGCTCTTCATCAATTATCTGTTGAACTTTTGGGATCTCGTTTAATCTTCTTTCGTAATTTGCTTTTGCTATTGATTCAAGGGAGTCAATATCTTCGAGAAAAACATTTTCAATATCTTTGATTTTTGGCTCAACATTTCTGGGAACCCCAATATCTATGATCAGAATTGGTTTATTCCCTCTTTTTGAAATGGCATTTTTTACTTGGTGAAAGGTAAGTATATAATTATCAACCGTCACGGAACTTATAACGATATCAACTTCAGCTAGCTTATTTGGAATTTCTTCAAGCTTTATAACTTTTCCATTGAATTGCTCGGCGAGTTTTTGAGCTCTTTCAATTGTTCTGTTTGCGATGTAAAGTTCGCTTATACCATGAGCTACAAGATGCTTTGCCGTAAGTTCAGATGTTTCGCCAGCTCCGATGAGCATTCCTTTCTTTTTGGAAAGGTCTGCGAAGATTTTTTCTGCAAGTTCAACAGCTGCGTAACTTACCGAGATAGCGCCTTCGCTTATTGATGTTTCCGATTTTGCCCTTTTTCCAGTTCTAAAAGCAGTGTGAAAAACCTCATGTAGCAATGTTCCAACCACACCACATTTCACAGCGACTTCATAAGCATCTTTCACCTGTCCAAGTATTTGAACATCACCAATTAACATTGAGTCAATTCCCGAGGCAACTTCAAGCAGATGTCTGACCGCATTGTAAGAGCGCATTATGTAAAAGTGAGAGGGATTTACAAGTCCAGTAGCGTCTTTTTTAGAAATCAAGAAATCTATCAATTGCTCAGGTTTGATTTCTTCACTTTTTAAAACTCCATAAAGTTCAGTTCTATTGCAGGTTGAGAGGAGAACCCCTTCTTTTAAAAACAGGTAAACAATTTCGGGCAATATTTTCTCCGCTTCTTCAAGTGTATAGTAAATTTTTTCTCTTATTTCAACGCTTGCGGTTTTATGGTTTAATCCGACAAGCAATAGGTCCATCGAATGAGAGGGAATTTATTATTAATAAAACCTATGAAATCCTGACATCGCATTTGCAAAGCCCATAAGAATAAAGACAAGTATAAAGCCAACTATTGTCATAGTGGCTGTCTTTTTGCCTGATAAATTTGCTATTTTTCTAATCCCTAAACCACCACCGTAAATAAGCCATATTATAAAAGTTCCGATAAGTTTTGCATCTGTGTAGGAAAAATTTTCAAAAGCCCGTGGCAGCCAGATAAATCCAATGGCGATGACAAATGTTAAAGCGAAAAAACCAATGGTTGCGGATTTGCAAAGCATGGATTCAATTTTTTCAAGATTTGGCAGATTTTTATAAACCGTATCAAATGTTTTGCTTTTGATTTTGTTATAAAGCATTATGTAGAGAAGTCCGTAAATTGCTGATAGAGCAAAAGCAGAATATCCAACAAGTGCTGATGTTACATGTAGAGCGAGAAGCTCATTTTTCAGGACATCATATTCAAAGCCATAAATATCTCTTGAGAAAATTCCTGACACTATCACAAGAACTGAAGCGATGAGAATCGCAAAGAAGCC
>JBKBWH010000193.1:0-3819 GCA_046289115.1 Candidatus Kryptonium sp. | reverse complement strand
CCTTCAGGTCTTGTTCAAAGCATAAAGGTTGTAAAAACTTTTTCCCCGGATTTACCTGGGAATTTTTCTGGGGGATTCATTGATATAAAAACGATTGAATTTTCAGATTCAGTAATAACTTCAACTGATTTGTCTGTGTCCACAATTCCAGATGTAACCTTTAAGAAGTTCTTCGTTTATGGGATGGATAGATTGAATCTTTTTGGAGCGTCGGCGAAACAAATTAATGGTTTGCCCCCCGATTTTCCTGAGGATATTACAAAAGTTCCAGTTGAAGAAAGAAATGTTTACGCAAAGGGCATAAAGAATCTTTGGAGTAAAAATTCATTTTATAACTTGCCCAATTTCAGGACGAGTTTTTTAAGTTCTGGGAAACTGATTTTTAATGGATTTAACTATTCACTTGGGCTTATTTACGAAGGTTTTTCGAATAAGAGAGACTTTGAGGTTTATGAGTATGAAGGGGACTGGTCAAAAAGATTTGAATTTGGTGGAAATAGAGTTTCAAGAGAGATGAGGTTTGCAGGGTTAGTTGATCTTAAATCGAGGTTCTTAAATCAGATGATAGGTTTTCGTGGCTTCGTGGTTGGAATGTTTGAGGATGAATCGGCGCAAATGAGGGGATTTCAATATACTGATCAAGGGGCGGAGCAAATTCATATGGCGATAAAATTTAATCAAAGGAATCTCTACTTCGGACAGGTCTACGGGGAGAATAATTTTGGCAGTGTTAATTTTAAGTGGCAGGGTTCTATATCTTCGATTTTAAATATAGAACCTGATACAAGACGGCTTGTATATGGCAGGGATATGAATGACCCGGATGCGAAGTTTGCGGCGATACTTGGACCACAAGCGAATTTTAAGAATGGTGGGATTCTTTCCTCGAACTTGAGGGACGATGTCAGGGAGTTAAGATCCAGCGTTAAGTTTCCACTCTTTGGAGTGGATGTTAAAACAGGATTTGACTTTTGGGAGACAAAGCGTAATTTTGAGTTTCGTTTGATCGGCGTCGTTGTGAATTTGAATGGTATAACCGATTGGAGGATGTTTTATCTGCCCGCCGATTCAATTTTTATTCCGGAAAATTTCAAGAGAAACGGTTTCTCACTTGATGAATATAAAGCGGGAACGAATAGGTATAGGGCTTATGACAAGAATATGGCATCTTATCTTTCGCTCGGGATTCCATTGAGATTGAGGTCTCAAATTTTCAACCTTGCCGCAGGTTTTAGGGTGGAAATGGTTAAGCAAAATATCTACACGAAAGATTTTGCAGGCATAAACGATGTTTTGATTTCAAAGACTTACTTTGATGTTTTGCCAGCTGTTGAATTTAAATACTCTCCAACTTATACGATGAACATCAAGTTATCGTATAGTCAGACGATTAACAAGCCTGAACTGAGAGAGATTTCACCCTTTGCTTATTTTGATTTTTACACGCAGACGAGCGTGAGGGGCGATTCATCGTTGAGGCGAGCATTGGTTTTTAATTACGATTTGAGATTTGAACTTTTCAGTTTGGGTGAGGATATGATCTCAGTTGGAGTGTTTCATAAACACTTAAATTCACCTATTGAAAAAGTTATCGTTTCAGGAAGTGCCCTTGGCTCTGAAAGAACTTTCAAAAACGCAAAATTTGCAAATGTATCTGGGCTTGAGATTGAATTCGTGAAGGATATATTTGGCGTAAAACTTATCGGCAACTTAACATTTAGCAAATCCAGAGTTGATGTTGAAAGAACAGAGGGAACAATAGCAAGGAAGGAAAGAAGTTTACAGGGACAGGCACCGTATCTTGCAAACATCCTGCTTGTGTATGAAAAGCCACATTCAAGATTTAATCTAAGCATGTCTTATAATCTTACCGGACCAAGGGTCTATGATGTTGCGACACAATATAACGACGATATAGTTGAACAAGCAAGATATCAAGTTGATTTCAAACTTGGTTATAGGTTGAGCAAAAGTTTGAATTTGAACATAACCGGGAAAAATATCACCGCAAGACCAATTGTTCTAAAGCAAGGTGGGTATCTATATCAGAAAATTTCAACGATTGCAAGCATATCTTTTGGTGTAAATGTTAAATTCTGATCCATCTTAATTTCAAACAAAAACAGGAGGCAAACATGAAAAATCAGTTAAAAGGCTTAGGCAGAACCCGAAACAGCTCAGTTAAACTCCTTGTCTTTGTCTTGATTCAGTTAATTTTGCTCTGGGCAGGTTCATTCGCTCAACCGCCGGCAAATGTAGTGGTTCTTCAAGGGAGAATTACTCGAGATTCAACGCTTACAGCTGATAAGCAATATCTTTTGAGAGGATTTGTCACAGTTGAAAGAGGAGCGACATTAACCATTGAGCCCGGAACGATAATTTACGGTGAAAAGGAAACGAAGGGTAGCTTGATCGTAAAGCGCGGTGGGAAAATATACGCTAACGGGACAAAGGATAGACCTATAGTCTTCACGAGTGCACAACCCGTTGGTCGAAGAGCAGCAGGTGATTGGGGTGGAGTGCTAATCCTTGGTGAAGCACCGATCAATGTTCCAGGTGGAACTGCGGTTATAGAAGGTGGACTTGGAGATGATGGGATTTACGGTGGGAACAATCCGGATGATAGCAGTGGAGTTTTTAGATATGTTAGAATTGAATTCCCTGGCGTTCCATATCAGCCGGATAATGAAATCAATGGCTTAACGCTTGGAGGTGTTGGGAGAAAAACTTTGATTGAATATGTTCAGGTAAGTTATTCTGGGGATGATTCGTTTGAATGGTTTGGTGGAAATGTGAACGCACGGTATCTCGTCGCTTACAAAGGACTTGATGATGATTTTGACAACGATTTTGGTTGGTCTGGCAAAGTTCAATTTGCTCTTGCAGTAAGAGATCCGAATATAGCTGATATAAGTGGTAGCAATGGATTTGAATCTGACAACGATGGAACTGGCACAACGAATCAACCAAGGACAAGCGGAATTTTTAGCAATGTGACTTCAATTGGTCCAATGCCAGATACAACTTTCACAGGTTACAATCCAAATTATAGGAGGGGTGCTCACTTAAGACGTTCAACAAGGCTTAGTATTTACAACAGTGTATTTGTGGGTTGGCCAACTGGAATTTATCTTGATGGTTCAAATGTTGTAAACGACGCTCAAAATGATACACTCCAAATAAGAAATGTTGTATTGGCTGGGATTAAATCTGCAAATCAGGTGCAAACTAATGTTTCAGGTTTTAATGCGAAGAATTGGTTTTTGAGACCACAATACAATAACAGAATATATTCAACTGTGGCTGAACTTAAACTTGTAGACCCGTTCAGTTCCAATCCCAAACCAATTCCATTTTCGGATTCTCCTTTAATTGGCATAGCTGACTTCACAAATCCAAGATTGCAAGATTTAACCCCTGTAAATTGGGTCGGTGCTTTTGGTCCGGATTCAACTCGAAGATGGGATCTTGGCTGGACAAATTATGACCCGCAGAATACAGATTACTCACGACTTGTCAAGGTTTATGATAGAATTTCAGAAACTCCCGCTAAATTTGAGTTAAGACAAAACTATCCAAATCCATTTAACCCAGAGACGATTATAGAATTTGATTTGCCTAAATCTTCAGATGTGAAGTTGATCGTCTATAATTCACTTGGTCAGGTGGTTGAGAAGCTTGTTGATGAGTATCTTTCGAGCGGTTCATATAGAGTGAAATTTAACGGGGGGCACTTGCCGAGCGGGGTTTATTTCTACAAGTTAACAGCTGATGGCTATTCATCTGTTAAGAAGATGTTGCTTATTAAGTAAACTTTCA
>JBKBWH010000192.1:0-3841 GCA_046289115.1 Candidatus Kryptonium sp. | reverse complement strand
GAACTTGCCAAGGAAATAGTTAAGGTTTGGCTTGAAACGGAATTTGAGGGCGGTAGGCATGAGAGAAGGGTTGAAAAAATTCACAAGTTGACGGGGCTTTAATTCAGATTTAATTTTTTCCGCTTTGAACTAAATTTAACTTTTGCCTTAACTCGAGATTCTCTGCGATAAATTTGATATTTGGTGCGGGTTTTGATAAATTATTTTAAAAATGATGAGGTTTGATATGTTTAGATCAATCGTTTTGCTTATCGGACTTTCAATTCTTTTGTTAGCTTGCACAGGTGGTGAAAAGCTTCCATCGCTAAAAGAATATTTTAAATCCGATGAAGCCGTGATAAAAACAGGTGGTATTAAGTTAATTTCCATTCAAACCTCAGTGTATGTATGATGATCAAGAAACTTACTTTAAGGGTTTGATAAAATTTATAAAAGAAGTTGATGCTGGAAAGAAAAAGGTTGAATTTTAAGGTGTTCACGGTGAAGGCATTTAAATATTTTGTTTTTGTTTTTTTAATCTTTGAAACTCTAAATGCTGATGTTTTCAAGGTCAGGATAAACGACAGAGTTGAAGTAATTCCAGCTTTTTATGAGGCGAGGACACTTTATATTTCTTTGCCCGATTTTTTAAGGCTTCTTGAGATAGATTATAGTTCCGACACATTAAATGGTTTGCTTTTATTCCGGGTTTCCGAGCACACTTTTAAATTTATATCTGAGAATCCTTTCGTCGTTATATCTTCGGGAGGTGAGGTCAAAGTTTGGCAATTTCCGGTTGAGGTAATTTCCGGCGCCAATAAAATTTTTGTTCCCGTTAAGTATTTTTCGGAAATTTTTACTCGTTATTTTCCGCATGATTTCAAGTTTGATGAAAAGAATAATTTGATTGCTGTTTCAATCCCAAAACCTACGGAGATAAAGCGACCGAAATTTGATGTCTATGATGTAAAAGTTGAGAAAAGAAGCAATGGATATCTTTTGCGAATTATGACCGCAAGGAAAATTACGGATTATGAAGTTTGGCTTGGGAGAAATAATTGGTTTAACATGACAATTCCAAATGCGAGGGTTGATATTGCAGCGTTTAAAAATCTTTCTGTTCCTGATTTATTAGGCGGTGTTGAAGTTATATCATATCCACAGTCTGTTCAGGTATCCTTAAAGTTAAAACCGAAAATAAAGCATTATGAAGTTATAGAGGATAAAGAAAGCAATGATATCCTGATATCGCTTTATGTAAATGAGGTAACCTCAAATCTTGAAGATGTTAAGAAAAAATTTTTGCTCGATGTTATTGTGGTTGATGCGGGGCATGGTGGTAAAGACCCTGGCGCGATTGGAGTTTACGGCACCCGTGAAAAAGATATAGCTCTTGCGGTTGCGAAAAAATTGAAGTCATTGCTTGAAACGCTTGGTGTAAAAGTTGTAATGACAAGAGAAGGTGATGAATTTGTTGAATTATACAGGCGCGGTCAAATTGCAAATTCAAATGGGGGAAAGCTTTTCATAAGTTTGCATTGTAATTCGATGCCTTACAAACCGCACAATGCCAACGGGTTTGAAGTTTATATTTTAAGGCCCGGGAAAACTGAGGATGCCATAAGAATCGCAGAAAGAGAAAATGCGGTTATTAAACTTGAGGAAAATTATGAGGAGAGATACAAGCACTTGACGGATGAAAGCTATATTTTAACTGCTATGGCACATAATGTTTATGTTAAAAATAGTGAAAGGTTTGCTGAGATTTTAAACGATGAAGCGAGGAAAAGTTTGGATATCAAGATAAACGGTGTAGATCAGGCTGGTTTTTATGTGCTCGTTGGTGCAACGATGCCAAGTGTTCTTATTGAAATGGGATACCTTTCAAATCCGGAGGAAGAAAAGTATCTTAGAGGTGAAACAAATCAATGGAAGATAGCGAGAACAATTTTCAATGCGGTTAAAAGGTTTAAAGAGGAATATGAGACATCGATTGCAAATTAGATTTTTTGTGGCTTTGGCTATTTCGCTTGCGAGTTTTAATTCATTTGCTGATGTCAAAGAGGCTTTAAAGTTTGCTCGTGAGGGGATTGATAGGGCTGTTGAGATCGCCCCAAAAGTTAAGAAGAGAAAATCATTTGATAGCAGGAATTATCATCCCGGAGAAAAAATTTTTTATAAGGTTTCTGTGAAAAGAGATACGACAGGTGATTTGATAATAAAATCGATTGGATTTTCTGGAATTGATGAGGCGACAATTGAAATTAAACTTTCGAAGATAGAAAGGATTGAGGCTCTCGAAAAGGCAGCGTTATCGGCCTGGGGGATGCTCGACAGGAAAAATTTTATAAAGGCGGATAAAAAAACCGATAAAGTCGAGGTGAAAATTGGAAACTATATGAGTGATATAAGTGTAAAGTTTGAAGGTTCTGAATATGCTGAAATTAAGATTGCTAAAATAAAAATCGTTGTTAAAAATCCGGATGAGGAATTTGAAATGGCGGTGATCCAGGCAATAAGAAGATACAGGGTTTCGGATGGGAGTTTCATTTAAAAATAAAAAATTGGGAAGAGAATGAATACAGTTGGAGTTGTAGGAGCGGGAAGGATGGGAAGCGGAATTGCCCAAGTTATGGCTCAGGCAGGTTATGATGTGATATTATTTGATATTTCTAATGAAACATTGCAGAGAGCCCTTGAAAATATAAAACGCCATCTTCAAAGGGCGATTGATCTTGGAACGATTAAAAAGGAACAGATGCAAAACATTTTAACAAAGATTCATCCCACAACCAAGCTGAAGCATTTTATAACTGTGGACATTGTTTTTGAAGCTGTGATTGAAGATATCGATGTGAAATGTAAAATTTTTCGGGAGCTTGACGATAGATGTGCTCCGACGACTATACTTGCAACGAATACATCTTCTATGTCCGTTACAAAAATTGCCTCAGCAACAGAGAATCCATATAGGGTTATAGGTACTCATTTTTTCAATCCGCCGTATGTTTTGAAGCTTGTTGAAGTCGTGAAGACGCAGCATACATCAAATGAAGTTGTGGAGAAAACGGTTGGGTTTTTGAAAGGCATAGGACATTCGCCGGTGGTTGTTAAGGATTCACCTGGTTTTATAGTTAACAGAATCTCAAGACATTTTTATCTTGAGCCTTTGCGCGCTTATGAAATTGGGCTTGCTGAGATAGAAGAGATAGATCAGGCGTTTAAACTTTTAGGGCTTGAGCTTGGACCATTTGAGGTAATTGATTATGTGGGGCTCGATGTGAATTATGTCGTTTCAAAGTCAATTTATGAAAGGTTTAATTATGAAGAAAGGTTCAAGCCAGTTACTTTTCAAGCGTGGCTTGTTGAGGCTGGTCTGCTTGGGCGAAAAACAAATTCTGGATTTTATAATTATGTTGGGAAGGATAAAAAAGTGCAAGATTTCCTAAAGCGTGAAAAAATTAAGTATAGATTTAGCAAAAAGTTTTTGAATCTTGCTGATACAATATGTAGAAAAATTTTGTCTCGGAAAGATGAATTAAATGAAACTCAAAAAATTGTTCTTGCTTTAACTATCGCGATGATCGTTAATGAAGGATTTTACGCACTGATGGAGGATCTCGCAAGCAAAGAGGATATAAATCTTGCATTTCGGCTTGTTAGGTTTCCAGCTGGACCGTTTGAATTTGCAGAGCAGATTGGCTTGAGGAATATACTTAACTTTTTAAATCTTGCTCAAGTGGAGTTTATGTCCGGGAGATACAAACCAGCTTTGCTTTTGGCAAGAAAATCGGAATAAAAATGTTAAGCGCATTTTTAACGGATATAAGAAAAATTGAGATAAAAGAAGTTGAGATCCCAG
>JBKBWH010000191.1:0-3849 GCA_046289115.1 Candidatus Kryptonium sp. | reverse complement strand
GGTTTAATCAAATATGATCGAAGATTTTGAAATATTCGAGGAAGTGAGAAAAAAAATAACCGATGTCAAAAAAAGAATTGAAGAACTTGAAGGAGAAAAACACCGAAACTTAGAAATCATCCTCAATGTAGTCAAAGCGATCAATTCATCCCTTATCCTTGACGATGTTTTAAAAATAGTTCTTGATAATTTAATCTCACTTGCAAAAGCAGATAAAGGTTGCCTTTTTCTGGTAAATGGGGATGAAAATCTAAAGTGCGCGCTTGCCAGAAATTCAAGGGGTGAAACATTGGATGAGGAGGCAATCGCATATAGCAAAAGCATAGTTCAAGATGTTTATTCCAGTGGAGAGCCGATAGTGATTGAGGATATAATCAATTATGAAGATTTCATGAGAAAAGAAAGCATAATTGCTTTAAGCCTGAAAACTATAATCTGCGTCCCATTAACAGTTGATGGTCAGATAATTGGTGTTGTTTATGTTGATAGCAACCGTGTTACGGAGATCAATAAGAATGAAATACTTCAACTTTTTGAGATACTTGCTGGTCATGCAGCTATTGCGATAAGAAATGCGAAACTTTACGAGAAGCTTTCAAAAGCATATGTTGATTTACAATCGGCAAACGAGGCAATGATAAAAGCTGAAAGGATGGCAACGCGTGGAGCACTTGCCTCTGAAATTGGACACGAGCTATCAAACTATTTAACCATTATTTCAATTAACGCAAAGCTTATTTCAAGAGAAATAGCGAAAATTTCGCAGGATGAAAAACTAAACAATTCCATATCTTCCCTACTATCTGGGATTAACAAAATGAAATACTTCATCCGTGGTCTTTTAGACAGCGCGGAGATGAAACCAAACAAACAGCTAAGCAATATAAATAACATCGTCAAAGAAACGATACAGTTCATACAGCCCTTATCAAGGTATTCTATTGCAAAATTCGTCGATGAGCTCGATCCAGAGATTCCATTTATTAACATCGACCCATTTCAATTTCAACAACTCTTGATCAATTTGTATAAGAACGCAACAGACGCAAGGAAAGATGCTACAATAATAACAAGAACATATTTTGACAAGGAACTCAACAAAATTGAAATAAGAGTTGCAGATAATGGTCCAGGAATCCCCCCAGAGGTCCGCGAAAAGCTTTTCAACATAAATTTAACTACAAAGCCTGAAGGACATGGATACGGTTTGATGATATGCAAAAAAATAGTAGAAAATCATAACGGTAAAATTGAGGTTATAAGCGAAGTTGGAAACGGAACTGAATTTATAATTTCAATCCCGGTTGAATGAAGTTTTACAAAAGGCGCTCGGGGACATTGGGGAGCTATGCGCTCCCCTTTTTTATTTTATTTGAACAAGTGTATGGTTTGAAATTTGAAAAACCTTTGCATCTTTCACCATCTCAATGATAGAATAATTGTGCGTAGCCATTATAATTGATGTCCCACGAAGGTTTATCCGTTTTAACAATTCTATTATTTCGGTTGATGTATCGGGATCAAGGTTTCCCGTTGGTTCATCCGCAAGGATTAAAAATGGTTCATTAACAATTGCCCTTGCTATGGCAACCCTTTGCTGTTCCCCACCTGAAAGTTCATCCGGCATATTGTTTTTTTTGTGGCTCAACCCAACTTCTGTGAGCGCCATTAAAACCTTCTTATTAATTTCCTTTCTTTTTGCACCTGTCACATAAAGAGCGAAAGCAACATTTTCAAAGACATTTCTATCATCAAGAAGTTTAAAATCCTGAAAAACTATGCCAAGACGCCTTCTCAAATATGGAATTTGCCTTTTCTTTATCCTTCTTGAATCAAACTTGCCCACCACAACTTTACCGCGATTCGGAAAAATATCCATATAAATTAACCTAAGCAATGTGCTCTTCCCCGAACCAGTTGGACCAGTGACGAAAACAAATTCGCCATCATTAACTTTAAAATTCAAATCCTTAAAAACAAGATTATCCCCAAACCATACCGATACATTGTTAAATTCAACCATTCCAATTATTCCTTTTCTTTAAAATGAAGTGCACTCTCTCCGACCACTCGCTTCCCTCTGAAAAAGAAAATCCATCAAAACAAGCGACAACCTCAAAAAGACCATTGCTTTCAATAACATCTTTGATCTCGGAAATCTTATAAATTTTCTGTGCATGCTTCTCAAAATACTTCTTTCCGTTCAATTCAATTTCAAATTCATTGATGTGAATCCTCTCGTCCCTTAGATAATAACTTCTCCTGATATACTTTATCCCTAAACATTCTCCGCTTAAATTCATCAACCTTGAATTTTGGATTGAGTTATATTCAGTTGAGATATCAAAAATAAAAATTCCCCAATCATACAATAAAGATTCAACGCTTTTAAAAAGACCGTCAAACTTTTCAATGCTGTCAAGATAATTCACGCTATCGTAAAGGCACAATGCAACATCATATTTTTCATCAATTTTGAAATTTGACATGTCACCAACAAAAAATTTAACATCTTTGGTTTTAATCTTTTCCTTCGCTTTGTTAATCATCGCAACGGAAGAATCCATTCCGTCAACAATAAAGCTATACTTTTTTAATAGAGCAAGCAAAGTTCCAGTTCCACAAGCTATTTCAAAAATTCGCTTTGCATCGGGACAAAATTTTCTTATCAATTTAACTATATACTTTGCCCACTTCTCATACGGCACGCTTCTCATAATACAGTCATAAATCTCAGCAAGAACAGTATATGGCTCACTTTGAATCATTTTATCAAAATGAGCTCTTTTTGAGGAGCACTTAAAAATTCAGCTCCACTTTCAGTTATTAAAACATCTTCCTCAAGCCCAATCCTTAGATAACCTTTTTTCTCTTCACTGTAAAGATAAACTGAAGGTTCAAGCGCAAAAACTTGTCCGGGCAATAATTTATAGAAAGGTCTTTTCCCATAGCGATCTTTCCAATTCGGACCAAGTAGAGGTCCAATTTCATGAGTTGAATATCCGATAACATGACCTGTTGCATGAGGGTATTCCTCATAGCCAGCAGCAATGATCACAGCCCTTGCAGAGCTGTCAACTTCAAAACCAATCACACCTGGTTTCATCTTTTTAAATCCCTCCTCAACCGCTTTAACATTTGTTTCCCACATTTTCAAAATATAATCTGGCGGTTGTTCCTCATCTTCTCTCAAAACATAAGCAGTTCGCTGGATGTCCGTGCAGTAGCCACTTAAATTAATACCAAAATCAATCGTTATTAAATCTCCCCTCTGAATCACATAATCCGAAGGTTCGGAATGACCTCGCGTAACCCCAGCATTGACGCTCGGGCAGCTTTCTGGCTCCCAGGAAGGTCCAACTCCATAATCACGCATCAATTTTTTTATGTAATTAGCCACATCTTTCTCCGTAGTCTTACCAGGTTTTATAACTTCATTGCTTAGAGCTTTTGAAATTATTTCTTCGGTTATTTTCACAGCCTCTTTCATAATTTCTATTTCTTCAGGTAAAAGTTGACTTCTATAAGCCATCACGATGTTCTCGGATGAAACAAATCGCTTTGAAAATTTTTCTCCAAGCACATTTTCTAAATAATTTAATGTACTAGCTGAAAGACCATCTGCAATAGGAAAGTCTTCAGAAATGTTAAGCGCTATCTTCCTCGGGCTTTTCTCCTCAACAATTTTTTTCAAATGTGGTGCAAGTCCCTCCTTTTTATAAGAAATCACCGTATCATAAATCCCCGACTTCTGAATCGGATCAACATCATAACTTGCACAAATTGCTATCTTTTTCAATGAATTATTTTCGTTTATAAAGACAAGAGCTGTTCTCGCAACCGCCCTAT
>JBKBWH010000190.1:0-3898 GCA_046289115.1 Candidatus Kryptonium sp. | reverse complement strand
TGCGTGTAATTGCTGATCATATAAGAATGTTAACCTTTGCCGTCACAGATGGCGCTGTCCCATCAAATGAAGGGAGAGGTTATGTACTGCGCAGAATTTTAAGAAGAGCCTCAAGGTATGCAAGAAATCTTGATATGCATGAACCCTTCATCTACAAACTTGTTGATAAAGTAGTTGAAATAATGGGTGAAGCATATCCCGAAATTGAACCGAGAAAAGAATTTGTCAAAAATGTAATTAAAACCGAGGAAGAAAACTTTAACCAAACACTTGATAGAGGAATTGAGATATTTGAAAGTGAGATCAACAAACTTGAAAAGAAGGGAGTAAAAATTTTCCCGGGTGAAATTGCATTCAAACTTTATGATACCTACGGTTTTCCCGTTGACCTAACGAATTTGATGGCGCAAGAGAGAGGCTTTGAAGTCGACCTCAAAAAATTTGAAGAATTAATGGAAGAACAGAGGGAGAGATCAAGAGAAGCGACAAAGAAAATCTTCGCCGAAGGAAAAGCAAGCATTGCTGAAAAGGTTGAAGCATTGTTAAGAAAAGGTGATGTTACAAAAACAGAATTTAACCCAGACCTAAGAGAATATGAGTTTGAGGTGAACGATGAATCCAATCGAGTCATACTTTTGTCAAGCGATGATGAACACATCGATCAAATCGTTTTCTCGAAAAAAACTATATTTTACCCCGAATCCGGTGGTCAAGTTGGAGATACTGGCAAATTAATTTACGCCGGGGGTGAAATTGAAATTGTCGATACACAAAGGGTCGATGATTTAATTATTCACTTTGTACCCAAAATCAAAAAGGACAGCAAATTAGCACGTGAAATTGAATCTTATGTGAAAAGTGGTGGCAAATTCATCGCAAAGATCGATGTCGACAGAAGAAAATCAATAATGAAAAATCATTCAGCAACGCATTTGCTGCACGCAGCGTTGAGGAAAATCCTTGGCACACATGTTCAACAAGCTGGTTCGCTTGTTGCCCCGGATAGACTAAGATTTGACTTCACACATCAAAGAAAACTGGGCAAAGAAGAAATTGAAATGATTGAACATCTCGTGAACAGCGTTATATTTGAAGATATTGAGCTTGTCAAAGAATATAAACCACTAAAACAAGCCCTTGAAGAAGGAGCGCTTGCTTTCTTTGGAGATAAATATGGAGATATAGTTAGAACCGTAAAAATTGGTGACTTTAGTTATGAGTTATGCGGCGGGACGCACTTAGATAGAACGATTGAAACAGGATATTTTAAAATAATCTACGAAGGTAGCATCGCAAGCGGTGTGAGAAGAGTTGAAGCAATTACAGGGAAAGCCCTTGAAAAGTATCTCAAGGAAAAAGAAATGGAAATTGAAAAGCTAAATGAAAAAATTGACCTGATACTTGAGGAAAAACAAAATCTTGAGAAGGAACTTTCGAAATTAAAACTAAAACTTGCTTTTGATGAAATTGAAAGAGCTGTAAACTCAGCCAGCGCTGTAAAAATAGATAACTTTAAAGTTGTTGCCATCAAAGTTTCAGCAAGGGATATTGACGAGCTGAAACAATTTGGAGATATTCTCAGAAACAAAATTGGCAGCGGCGTTGGCTTAATCGCAAGCGTGACGGAAGACAAAATTAATTTCGTGTGCGTCGTCACCGATGATCTTGTCAAAGAGAAAAAACTTGATGCAGGGGAGATAGTTCGCGAAGTTGCAAAGATAACAGGCGGTGGAGGTGGTGGAAGACCGAATATGGCAACCGCTGGCGGTAAAGATGTCTCAAAACTTGATGAGGCGATGAAAAACTTAGTTAATGTTGTCAAAAAATTAATACAATAATGAAGTTCATCCAACACTAAAAATTACTGAGGAGAAAGATTGAGTGAGAAAAGCTCAAAGCTTGGGGGAACCTCTTCAGGAAAAGTTTACAATTATATCATAAATGAGATCAACAGAAGAGGTTCCCTTTATTTTATTTTAATTGACCCAGACAAACCAAACTCAAATCTTCAAAAATTTACACGCATTGCTACCGACTGCGGAGTGGACGGATTCTTTATTGGAAGCAGTTTACTTCTATCGGAAAACTTTGAAAAATGTATCAAGACCGTAAAGAAAAACACTGATAGACCTGTGATAATTTTTCCGGGAAGTATATATCAAATCTCCAAGCATGCAGATGCCATTTTATTTCTTTCCGTTTTAACAAGCACGAATACCGAATATATAATCGGACAGCAAACCCTTGCCTCCCCGATAATTTTTAAACACGGAATTGAACCGATTTCGACCGCATATATTTTGATTGAGTCAGGCAAAATGACATCAGCTACATTTATAAGCCAAAGCAAGCCAATACCACGAGATAAACCCGACATTGCAATAGCTTATTCATTAACAGCTCAATATCTTGGGATGAAATTAATCTACCTTGAAGCCGGAAGCGGCGCCGATAACTCCATCCCAGTTGAGCTAATTCAACGGATAAAAAATTTCGTTCAAATCCCCCTGATCGTCGGTGGAGGAATTAAAAACCCGGAAACAGCCTTTGAAAAATCAAAAGCAGGCGCTGATATAATTGTCACTGGCAACATACTTGAAGATACACCGGAGAAAAAGATAAAAGGTTTGATATCCGAATTTGTAAGCGCAATTCATAAAAACAAAAAATAACATGAAAAAATGGACAAAATAAAATTTATAGAAACTTCACTTCTTGAAAGCGCCGAGCTGAAAAAAAGAATACTATCACAATGCACTGATCAAATCCTCAAAGCAGTTGAAATCATAGCAAACGCCTTCAGGAATGGGAAAAAATTATTACTTTGTGGAAACGGTGGAAGTGCAGCTGACTCCCAACACATTGCAACTGAATTTGTAATCCGCCTGAACCCCGAAATAAAACGCCCTGGACTTCCAGCTATAGCGATCACAACCGACACATCAAATCTCACCGCCGGCGGAAATGACATCGGATTTGAAAATACATTCGCAAGGACTGTTGAAGCATTGGGAAATGAGGGAGATGTCTTAATTGGTATAAGCACAAGTGGGAACTCAGAAAATGTCATCCGCGCTGTCAAAAAAGCAAAAGAAAAAGGTATGACGGTAATTGGATTCCTCGGACGAGATGGTGGGAAAATGAAAGAGCTGTGCGATCTTGCGATAATTGTTCCCTCCAACAATACACAACGAATTCAAGAGGGACATATAACAATTGGGCATATCATAAGTGAACTCGTCGAAATGGAACTTTATAAATCAGAAAATTAAATTTTCACCTCAATTTGAACTCCAAAGATATTTTTCACAATCTCGCCAGCGGATAAAAAAGTTTCTCCGTATTTCATTTGAACAGAAAACGATTTTCCAAATTTGTATTTTAAAACAAAATACCACCTTAACCCATCACCATAAAACGGAATCAACGAAACAACTCCATCAATATCATCCTCGTAAACATAAATCCTTGACCAGTATGAGTCCGTTTTAAAAAACACAATCCTGCCATATAATCTTAAACTGTTAAAAACTTGATACCTAACCCCCTGATAAACCAAAAATCCCTTCTCAACCCTATTTAAATCTCTTCTCACCATCTCAACTCTACTTTTAAATGCAACTTTCCCAAATCTATTTTCAACCTCAACCCTTCCATTTCTTCTCCACTCAATTCCTTCACCCCAAATCGTTCTTCCAAAATCATCAAGAGTTTTTACCCCTTCGACCGTCGATTTCTCCCGCGCTATAACCCTAAAATCAACATTTCTTGAAACTCTAAAACTTATCTCAACTCTATAATCAACTCCATTTTTTACATCAGCGTAATCAATGCGCGGGAACCTGTAAACATCCCAATAGCCGGAAAATTTTAACTTCCATATCCTGAACTTAACACC
>JBKBWH010000018.1:0-15421 GCA_046289115.1 Candidatus Kryptonium sp. | reverse complement strand
GCTGTATCCTTGCATATTCTGGGATTGAATCAGTTCTTCAAACTGCATCGCTTGTTAAGAACTGGCACGATATAAGAAAAGCCTACATTTTTCTTGCTCTCACCGTTGGGATAGTGACCCCGCTTATTGCCCTATTTGCCCTTTCATCAAATATTGACCTTGAAAGACATGAGACTGATTTGATCCCAACATTTGCCGAGAAGGTTAACGGCTATTGGTTTGGAATAATTGTCAGCGCTCTTGCAAGTATAACATTGATAATGGCTGTTAATACTGCAATGGTTGCCTCTTCAGAATTGATAGAGAAAATCTGCGAGAGATATAATTTTCCGTGGCTGATGAAATTAAATCGTCGGGGCTCACTTTACAGAATACATATTTTTAATGCGCTCTTTTATTCCGTTATACTTTTTATAACGAGTGGAAGCCAAGCTGTACTTGCGGAGATGTACGCTGTTGGACTTGTTGCAAGCTTTTCAATCAACATTGGCTCACTCGTGATTTATCGTTATCGCATGGGAACGAAAGAGATAACATACCACACATCGAGAATGGGCACTTTGCTTCTTTTCATTGTGACATTTAGTATTTTCGTTTACATAGTTTTGAATCGCATTTATGGCGCGTTGCTCTGGCTTTTTATGACACTTTTCTTTTTATTTGCTGGTTTGAAAATTTCAAAATTTAGAGCCCCGGAAATTCCAATAAGACGAGTTACCGATAGCCCTATGGATGTGGTGTTTGCGATTGCAGAGACTGAATCCGAAGAAGTCCATGTCCATTTCAAAAGACCAAAGGAAGATATTGAAAATGTGAATAAAGACGCAATTTATGTTAGTTTTTATTCGCCACGTCTTGATAAGCCCGAGAGAATATCTTCAAGGCATTTTTGGATTTCAATTCAGCCGAGGATGAGTTTGTTTGATATGATAGTTGGTTTGCTTAATACAATAAAGTATGAGGTTCCGCCTGAAAAGAAAATTCATATTCATTTTGGTTGGCCACTTTCATCATGGATTGATAGGTTATCAACCGGGATAATGGTTTATAACATCATAAATTTGCCAAAAAAGTTTCCAGATTTTATCTTTCATATTGATTACATTGCTGAAAACGAGAAACAAAAAGAGAACAAAAATTGAGAGTAACCGCAATAATTCCAGCTGGAGGTTATGGTAAAAGGATAAATGCTGGGATACATAAACAGCTGATAGAGATATCAGGTAAACCAATTTTAATTTATACGCTTGAGAAATTTCAAAACTGTAGTTGTGTCGATGCGATAATCATAGCAACGGCGCCCGAGATTTTGCTTGAGGTTGAGAATATGGTTAAAAAATTCAACATAACTAAAGTTGTTGAAGTTACGGTTGGTGGTAACGAAAGGCAGGATTCGGTTTATAACGCTTTGCAAATGATGGTTTATCATCATACCGAAATCGTTGTTGTTCACGATGCAGTAAGACCTTTTATCACCTGTGAAAAAATTTGCGAGGTAATTTTAGCATGTAAAGAGACAGGAGCAGCAGTTCTCGCAGTTCGCCCTAAGGAGACAGTTAAACTTGGTGGAGAAAATGGCTTTGTTGAAAGGACGCTTGATAGAAACTCTCTGTGGCTTGTTCAAACACCGCAGGCATTTTATTATACGATTTTGCAACAGGCATACAAAAAAGCTTATACGGATTCTTTCTATGCAACGGACGATTCAGCCCTTGTTGAACGGCTTGGTATTAAAGTGAAAGTTGTTGAAGGTTTATACGAGAACATAAAGATAACGACGCCTGAAGATATTGAATTTGCAAAGTTGATCCTTGAAAAAAATAAAGATACGCGCCTGTAGCTCAATTGGACAGAGCAGCGGACTTCGGATCCGCGGGTTGGGGGTTCGAGTCCCTCCAGGCGCGCTAAAAATTCTAAACGATTGTAAATTGAAGATTCATTTAGTGATTTAAATTTCAATCTCCCTTGAAACAAGTTCTATATCTCCCCCGGATGTTGAAGCTTTAAGAGTTATACCTGAATCTGGCTTTCCAATCCAGCCTTTTAATTCAGAGCGTGTCTTTGTTTCAATTTTTATGGGAAAATCAATCTTTATATCTCCGCCTGAAGCTTTAAAATCAATATACGCGTTTAAATTTGAACGACCCTAAATTTTTATATCTCCACCAGCTGAGGATAATTTCGTTGTTCCAGATGGTTTAAAGAAATCAACTTTTATGTCGCCCCCAGCTGAAGATGCGTTGACATTTCCAGATAATTTATTTACAGTGATATCGCCTCCCGATGATTTCAACTCAAGCGATCCCTGATAATCGGTGATGAAGATATCGCCACCAGATGTTTTTATCTCACCTGAGTTAGCGCAACTTTTAAGTCGTATATCGCCCCCCGCTGAAGAAGCGTAGATTGTTCCATTAATGCCTTCCCCATAAATGTCCCCACCCGCTGAGGAAATGTCAAAATTAGCTTCAATACTTGAAATTTTAACATCTCCCCCCGATGCTTTGATGCTCACATTGGATAGTTTTTGGGGCACATTTACAATAAGTTTCACAGACTCATACCATTCTCTGCTAAAGAGATCAAAAAGGTCGGTAAAGTCAAACCATCTGATTTTTTTCTTTCTTTTGACTTTAATCGTTAGACTATTTTCGCTTTCTTCAAATGAAACATTAAATTCTTTCAACTTCTTCACCAACCCCTTGGCATAAAAATCAACATCAATTTTATTCTCTTCGTGTGACTGAATTAATACATCCGCAACCTCAGATTCGATGTAAAGATTTAGGTTTGGGTTTGCTTTAAACGATTTTGAAATTTTCAGCTCATCAACTGTATCTGAATCGTATTCAGCTGTTATTTCCTTTGTTTTTATGTTGGAGCAAAGAAGCAAACCGCCAGCGAATACTAAACCAGTGATGATAAAAATTAAAAATTTCGTTCTCATCGGTGATTTTAGCTTTTTATTTTTCTGTGAATGTAATACGGAAAATTCGGATTAAATGTTACAGATTATCTTTCTATTTCGTTGGCGGTTTTAAATGTATGGAGGAGGGCGTCTATTTGAACGATAAGTTTTTTCTTCTCGTATCGGGGTGCAAAAATTGAGCCATCGAGAAAATAAATTCTATTTTGGGTTGAATCGTAGAAAACATAAGAAATGAATGGACCCCCGCCTGTAAAATCGTTAAATCTCCACAGACCCTGAACTTTTATAGCATATCTCCCATTGAAATTCACCGGGAAAAAGTAAAGATGTTTTATGCTTTCGAGATCATCCGCGATCACAACCCATGCATCATCTCGGGTTGTTCTATAAAATTTTTTTGTTATCTCGTTTCTTTTATTCGATATCCATATTTGATTGAAGAATTTATACGGATCATAAACGGAGTCTATCCAGTGAACGAAGATAAATCTTTCCATGTCTTCGGGTGTTCTTCTTCTCAACCAGACAAATTTTTCTTGGGCTGAATCTTTAGCGATGTAGTAATCGTGTTGCACGAAAATTTTCCAGCCGTATTTTTCGAGCAAGTATCTTTCTATATCTTTTTTATTGTGCCCTTCCGAGATTATTGCGTCCATTTCTCGTCTGAAAAATTCGTCTCTGAAGTAGATGTAAATCTCATTTCTATTTTTTCTTAGATGTTTTAGAAGCGTTTCTCTATCCTTTGCTATGAGGACTAGAACAATCTGTCCTTTGCTCCACAGGTCATTTTTTATGAAAATATACGCCGAATCTTTTTGAATAAGTTCTTTTGAAGCAGGGTCGAGCATATTGAGGACATATAAACCTATATCGCTTCTGTCATCAAGAGTTGAGACAAACATTAAGTTTTTCCGATATTTTAACTTATCTATCGAGTAAATCTGAAACTCCGGTTTTATGATAAATAAACTTTCTGGTTGTGGCGTATAGATCAGACGGTGGAACACAAATTTTAAATCTTGTTCAATTTGTGAGTAGAGAAGCGAATCAACATAGGTTATGATTTCTGTTTCATCGCCTGTGGCTTTGGGTTTTAATGTTGAGCATGAGATAAATAGAAAAGAGATGGATAGAAGAAAAAAGATTTTTCTCATAGCTGTGATGATTTATTTTAAGAAGTATAGGTCAAGATTCGGGTAAAAGATTGAATAGAGAATCCACATAGTTGTACCTATGCTTGCGGGAATTAAGAGATTATCGTCGACTTTAAGATTGATTGAAGCAGCTTCTATGATTCCACCAACTATTGCTGCAATCATTGTTATGACATATTCGCCGGGCAAATTTTGAACTTTTGGAGCTAGCAGAACGACTGGGATTGAAGCTAAGATAAAGGCGATTGTTCCTTCAAGTGATTTTTTGAAAAATTTGTGTTTTCCAAATTTTCTACCGAAGACGGCTGCGCTTGCATCGGAGAGTATCAAAATGGCAAAGGCATTTATAACGATAAACTTTGGGAATATTATGACACAGACAAGTGCAGAGATAAAGACCCATGTTGCGCCGTTTAAATTTTTCATCTTATGGTCTCTTTCATGCTGGCGAAGTATAAAGCCAAAAAATTTATAAAAAAGCTTTTGGACCGTTGGGTTGTAATATCTTGCTATATCGGCTGAGATAAAGCCGAGGGTTAAAAGAATTAAAATTTTTATTGCAAGGTCACGCGGGGTAAAATAGTAAATCACAGGGATTAACATTGAGAATTGGTGTATCGCCTTACGAATGTATTCGGCTTTGTAGTTTCTGTCTATGTTTTGGTTGATGTCTATTAATGACTCGTAATAATTCGGGGCTTCGAATTTCTCATTGATCTTTTGATTTAGGATTTGCAGATACTCTTGGAGTTGTTTCATCTTTACCGTTGGCTTTCTTTTGTATGGGTGGCAGCTCTTCACCTTTTATGACTTTATCTATTTCGTCTCCTGTTAGAGTTTCTCTTTCAAGAAGTGCGTTTGCGAGCCGATGAAGAATATCTATGTTGTCCCTCAAAATTTTCTCTGCCCTTTCCATACAGCTTGTAACAATTCTTTTAACTTCCTCATCAATTAGAATAGCGGTTTGCTCGCTGTAATTTTGATGTCTTGTTATTTCTTTGCCAAGAAAAATCTCTTCCTCTTTTGTTCCATATGTTAGTGGTCCGAGGCGTTCGCTCATTCCCCATTCACATACCATTTTTCTGGCGATCGTCGTAGCTTTTTCAAGATCATCAGCGGCACCTGTTGTAAAGGAATTGAAAATAATTTTCTCAGCTGCTCTTCCCCCGAGGGCATAGGTTATCAGGGCTTCGAGGTATTCTTTGGGGTAAATATGTCTTTCATCTATCGGGAGGTAAGTCGTGACGCCAAGAGCTCTGCCACGCGGAATTATTGTAACTTTGTGAACTGGGTCAGCTTCTGGCAACATTTTTGCAACGAGCACATGTCCCGATTCGTGATATGCTATTATTCTTTTTTCGCGGTCGGATATTGCGGTATTCTTTCTTTGAATTCCCATCATCACTTTATCTTTAGCTTCTTCAAAGTCTTGCATTGTGACAAGGTCGTGATTTTTTCTCGCAGCAAGTAGCGCAGCTTCATTCACAAGGTTTGCAAGGTCAGCACCTGAAAATCCAGGGGTTGACTTTGCTATAACTTCAAGGTCTACATCCGGAGCAAGGGGTAGTCTTCTGGTGTGGACTTTTAAAATTTCGAGGCGTCCCTTTACATCTGGTCTATCAACAACAATTTGTCTATCAAATCTTCCTGGTCTTAAAAGCGCGGGGTCAAGTATGTCAGGTCTATTTGTTGCAGCGATCACAATTATCCCGCTGTTTTCCTCAAATCCATCCATTTCGACAAGAAGTTGATTTAAAGTTTGTTCTCTTTCATCATGTCCTCCTCCAAGCCCCGCGCCTCTATGTCTTCCGACCGCATCAATTTCATCTATGAAGACAATACAAGGTGCAAGTTTTTTAGCTTGCTCAAAGAGGTCTCTTACTCTGCTTGCTCCAACGCCAACAAACATTTCAACAAATTCAGCGCCACTTATTGAAAGAAAAGGTACACCAGCTTCTCCAGCTACCGCCTTTGCAAGGAGTGTTTTACCAGTGCCCGGGGGTCCAAGCAATAGAACACCTTTTGGAATTTTACCCCCAAGTCGTTGAAACTTTGTAGGGTCTTTCAGGAATTCTATTATTTCTTTTAATTCTTCCTTTGCCTCATCAACTCCTGCAACATCGTTGAAGGTAACTTTGGGTATGTTGTTTGTTACAATTCGAGCTCTGCTCTTTCCGAATGTAAAGATATTTTTCGTGGTTGTTCCCTGCATTCGCCTCATTATCAGGAACCAGATGAAAATCAACAAGATCCATGGAATTATGCTTAAGAGAGCGTTTAACCATTGATCGCTTTCCTTGACGAAATTAAATTTAATTCCTCTTCGTGTCCATTCATCTATAACTCTTGAATCTGAAGCATTGGGCAGGAACACAACAAATCTATCGCTTCTAACTTTTTTCCCATCAACCGTTATCATTTCTTCGGGTTCTCTAAGGACGCCGTGAAAATCGAAATTGTTTACATCGGTTTTCTTTACAATTGCTTCTTTAATTTTTCCAGCTTTCAAAAATTGCTGATACTGATCAAATGTGATCTCATATTCAAGTTTTTGGTTTCCTCTGAACCAAATCATAAGTGCGAAAACAGCCGAGATAATTATCAACCAGCTTAGAATGACTCTTGTCACCTTTCCCCAGTTGAAGTCGTTGTTATTGCCGTTGTTGAATTGAGGTTTTCTCATTTTTCTGTCGCTTTTACTGAATCTATTATCACTTGAATTTAAGAATTCTTTAAACATTTTTCAAAACCTCCTTGCGGATTTATTTTTGTGAATCTATCACATAAATTGCCTTTAAATTTCTTCCTTTCTGGGCATAGTCAAGACCATAGCCGATAACGAACTCGTCACCTATCTCAAAACCAATATAGTCAATTTTGAAATCAATCTGAACTCTGTTCTTTTTATATAACAAAGTAACTATGCTTAAAGATTTCGGGTTTTTCAGCATGATTAAGTTTTTGATGAACTTTATTGAAAGTCCTGAATCGATTATATCTTCGACCACGATTATATCTCTTCCCGTCACTTGGCAATCAAGGTCTTTGAGAAGTTTCACATGACCCGAGGAAATTTTTTCGTCCCCATAGCTTGAAAGTTTAAGAAAGTCGATCTCGCAATCAATTTTAACTTCCCGGATTAGATCGGCAAAAAATATAATTGAACCGTTTAAAACGCCCACAAAAATTGGCACGCTTCCTTTAAAGTCCTCGCTTATTTGTTCCCCAAGTTCTTTCACTCTTCTTTTTATATCTTGCTCTGGAATTAAAATTTTAAATTTTTCGCCATTGATGTAAACTATCTCATCGCTCATTTGTTTTGTTGGGTTAGTTTTGGGTAAAATTCTACTTTAAGAATTTTATTTGTTGACTCGGTTATTTTAAACCTATCGTCGAGTCGAAGTCCACAAACCCATACAATTTTCCCCTCCGATTCAAGCACCAAGACTTTCTTTTTATCGTAGACTGGTATCTTAAGGTCAATAAGAAAGTCGCTTATTTTTTTCCTTCCTTTCATTCCGAGCGGAATGAACCAATCGCCTGGGTGCCAATTTCTTAAAATGAGCTCATCTGCTATCAGTTCCGCATCAATATATTCAACTCGTGAATCATTATTAAATTGGACATTTTCTCTTTCAACAAATTCAGACGATAATACAAAGAAATCAGTTTCGTATTTTTCACCCGGGTGGATATAGGCAAATACTTCAGTTTCCTCAAATTCGGGCTTTCGTAGGAAGACCAGATATTGTCTATCTCTATAAACGAATAGATCCTTTGAAAGGATTACAGAGCTGCCCGGCGTTGAATCAATTAAATTAAGCACGGAGAGAACCTTAGAAAAATCAACCCTTTCGTTAAAAAATGTTTCTATTACAGAGATTATAACGCTTTCTTGAATGAAGAAAAGATAGCTTTTTAATCGTTGTATATCTACTAAAATTTTTCCAGGTTCCTCTTCAATTGAAACGAACTTTATGATTTTTGACACTTCAAAGCGTATAAATTCGGCGAGTTCAGAAAAAATTTGGGAAGTTCGATTAAGTGTTTCAATTATACCTGGGTTTATGTTCTCGCTTATAAGCGGTAAAAGTTTAAGTCGTATGTAGTTTCGGCGATATGTTGTTTTGAGATTTGATGAGTCAATTCTATATGGGAGTCCCTTTTCGGAGGCGTATTCTTCTATTTCTTCTCTTGTTGCAAACAGAAGTGGTCTTATGATATTCCCTCGTTTAATTTGAATTCCAGCAAGCCCATTTATTCCCGAACCACGGAAAAGGTTAAGTAAAATTGTTTCGGCATTGTCGTTTGCATTGTGAGCGGTTGCGATCTTGTCAAACCCTTTGAGCAATCGCAAAGTTTCAAAAAAATTATATCTTAATTCGCGTGCTCCCTCTTGAATTGAAATTTTTTTCTTTTTGCAGTACTCTTTTGTATCCTCGCTTCTCACATAGCATTCTATGCCGAGTTTGGATGTAAATTCTCGGACAAATTTTTCATCCTCATCGGATTCAGGACCTCTTAACTTATGGTTGAAGTGTGCAGCTATGAGTTCAATTTTGAGTTGAGTTTTTAACTCATTTAAAACATCAAGTAGAACTATTGAATCGACTCCGCCACTTACTGCGACGATGACCTTATCTTCGGGTGCTATAAGTTTATTTTTTTGTATGAACTCGCGGAAGCGATTTATAAAATCTTTCACCATATTTGAGGCTGAGGTTTTCTCTTCATATATAAAAAACCTTTCAGCCAGTTGGACTGAAAGGTTTTCGTTTTAAAGTTGTAGCGGGTGAGGGACTCGAACCCCCGACACGCGGATTATGATTCCGCTGCTCTACCACCTGAGCTAACCCGCCACAGGAATTTCACTTATAAAATTAAGAATTTGAATTAAAAAAATCAAGTTTGGCGCTGGATTATTTGGTTATTTTTTAAGTTTGAGCAAATTTGATTTTCTTAGGAAAATTTTTTATATTTAAAACCGCCTCATTAGAGGTAGTGCACCACTAGCTCAACATGGTAGAGCAGCGGACTCTTAATCCGTTGGTTCGGGGTTCGAGTCCCCGGTGGTGCACAAGGTATATTTTTTTGTTTGAATTTGTTGAAGTTAATTTTTTTCAGTAAATTAAAACTTCGTAAAAAATAAATGAGGAATTTGTTTTGCCGACGATCAACCAATTAATTCGGTACGGCAGAGAAAAAGTTAAATGGAAGAGCAAATCCCCGGCTTTACAAGGATGTCCTCAGAAGAGAGGAGTTTGCGTCAGGGTTTATACGACGACGCCTAAGAAGCCAAATTCGGCGTTAAGAAAGGTTGCGAAGGTTAGGCTTACTAATGGTATTGAGGTTATAGCTTATATCCCTGGTGAAGGTCATAATCTTCAAGAACATTCGATAGTTTTGGTGCGCGGTGGCAGAGTCAAAGATTTACCTGGCGTTAGGTATCATATAATTCGTGGTGCTTTAGACACAGCCGGGGTTGAAGGCAGAAAACAAGGTCGTTCAAAGTATGGCGCAAAGAAACCAAAGGGACAATAAAATCAAGTTAAGTTTATGAGAAGAAGAAGAGCTGAACCAAGGCAAATAGCTCCGGATCCGAAGTATAACGATGTCCTTGTTGCTAAGTTGATTAATAAAGTTATGAAAGATGGTAAGAAGAGTATAGCGAGAAAAATTGTGTATAATGCATTCGAGATAATAAGGAAAAAAACAGGGCAGGATCCGCTTGAAGTTTTTAAGAAAGCAGTTGAAAATGTTAAGCCAATCCTTGAAGTAAGACCAAGGAGAGTTGGTGGAGCAACATATCAAGTTCCAATTGAGGTTAGACCTGAGAGAAGCATCTCGCTTGCTTTGAGATGGATCGTTCAATATGCGCGCGAGAGAAAAGGGAAGCCGATGATGCTTAAACTTGCCGAGGAGTTGATGGCTGCTGCGAGAAATGAAGGGTTGGCTGTGAAAAAGCGCGAGGATACACATAAGATGGCTGAGGCAAATAAAGCATTTGCTCATTTCAGATGGTAAAAGCGATAGATTTTTTAAAAACAAAACTTTTGAGGTGATAAAATTAAGAATATGCCAAGGGAGTACCCATTAGAAAAGACGCGAAATATCGGAATAATGGCGCATATAGATGCCGGAAAGACGACAACAACCGAGAGAATTCTTTATTATACTGGTAGAATCCATAGAATGGGTGAGGTACATGAGGGTTCTGCAACGATGGATTTCTTGCCTCAAGAAAGGGAGCGAGGTATAACAATTACAAGTGCTGCAACGACATGTTTTTGGAGGGGGCATAGAATTAACATTATTGATACCCCAGGACATGTCGATTTCACGGTTGAGGTAGAAAGGTCTCTGCGTGTTCTTGATGGAGCAATTGCATTGTTTTGCGCTGTTGGTGGAGTTGAACCGCAGTCTGAAACGGTGTGGAGGCAGGCGAATAAGTATCGTGTTCCAAGAATTGCGTTTGTTAATAAGATGGATAGAGTTGGGGCGGATTTCTTTAATGTCGTTAATATGATTCGTGAGCGCCTTGGAGCTAATCCTGTGCCGATACAATTGCCGATGGGACAGGGCGAATTATTTACTGGTATAATTGATCTTATAAAGATGAAGGCTGTTGTTTACAAAGAAGAAACGCTTGGTGCAACATGGGAAGAATTTGATATCCCAAGAGAATTAAAGGATATGGCTGTTGAGTATAGAACGAAGATGCTTGAGGCTGTTTCTGAGTTTGACGATACTTTACTTGTTAAATATCTGGATGGTGAAGAGATAAGCGAGGATGAAATTAAGTTGGCAATAAGAAAAGCAACTCTTGAGTTTAAGATAGTTCCTGTTTTTTGTGGTTCTGCTTTTAAGAACAAGGGGATCCAGCGCCTTCTTGATGCTGTTGTTGATTATTTGCCATCACCCCTTGATATAAACAATGGTCAAGTTTTAGGGCATCATCCATTTAAGGATGATAAAGTGGTAAGGTTAGTTTCTGATGATGAAAAATTCACCGCTCTTGCGTTTAAGATAATGACAGATCCGTATGTTGGGAAATTGACCTTTATAAGAATTTACTCTGGAACATTAAAATCTGGCTCATATGTGTATAATTCAACTCAAGGTAGGAAGGAAAGGGTAGGAAGAATTTTAAGGATGCATGCAAATCATCGTGAAGATGTTGAGGAAGCTTATGCTGGTGATATCGTTGCTCTTGTTGGGTTAAAGTTTACAAAAACTGGTGATACGCTTTGCTCTGAAGATGATCCAATATTATTAGAGAGGATGGATTTCCCAGAGCCAGTTATATCGGTTGCTATTGAGCCAAAGACAAAGGCAGATCAAGATAAACTTGGCGAGGCGCTTTCAAAGTTGATGGATGAGGATCCGACATTTAGGGTAACGGTTGATGATGAAACGGGTCAAACTTTGATAAGTGGGATGGGCGAATTGCATCTTGAGATAATTGTTGATAGGTTGAAACGCGAATTTAGGGTTGAGGCAAATATTGGGAAGCCACAGGTTGCTTACAAAGAGACAATAAGGAGGAAAGCAAGGGCTGAGGGTAAATTTATTCGCCAGACAGGTGGGCGTGGTCAATATGGACATGTTTGGATTGAGATTGAGCCAAATCGTGGTAAGGGTTATGAATTTATAGATGCCATAGTTGGTGGAGTTGTGCCGAAGGAGTTTATTCCAGCTGTTGATCAGGGGATAAGGGAAGCGATGCAAAATGGGATAATAGCTGGTTATCCTGTTGTTGATGTTAAAGTTACGCTTTTTGACGGTTCTTATCATGAAGTTGATTCGTCTGATCTTGCTTTTAAGATTGCGGCTTCGATTGCTTTCAAAGAGGCAGCAAAGCAAGCGGAACCTGTTCTTCTTGAACCAATTATGGAAATTGAAGTCATAACTCCGGATGAGTATCTTGGCGATGTAATTGGTGACCTGAATTCAAGGCGTGGAAGGATTGAGGGAATTAATATGAGAAAAGATGGTCAAGTTATAAAAGCCCTTGTTCCACTTGCTGAAATGTTTGGTTATGCGACAAGGTTAAGGTCCCTCACGCAAGGCAGGGCAATTTATACGATGCAATTCCATCATTATGAAGAAGTTCCACAGCAAATTGCTGATATGATCATTGAAAAAGTTAAGGGTAAAACGAAAGAAACATTAAATGTTTAAAAACTAAAAATCAAGGAGAGAAAGGTTATGGCGAAGGAAAAATTTGTAAGAGACAAACCTCATGTTAATGTTGGAACAATTGGTCATATCGACCATGGAAAGACAACATTAACAGCTGCGATAACTTATGCGCTTGCAAAGAAAGGACTTGCTCAACCAAGACCATTTGAATCAATTGATAATGCCCCAGAGGAAAGAGCGCGTGGTATTACAATTGCTGTTTCACATGTTGAGTATTCAACTGAGAAAAGGCACTATGCTCATGTTGATTGCCCTGGGCATGCTGACTATATAAAGAATATGATCACAGGTGCTGCACAAATGGATGGGGCGATCCTTGTTGTTGCTGCGAATGACGGGGTTATGCCTCAAACAAGAGAGCATGTGCTTCTTGCAAGGCAGGTTAATGTGCCTTATATCGTTGTGTTTATGAACAAAGTTGACATGGTTGATGATCCAGAGCTTTTGGACCTTGTCGAACTTGAGGTTAGAGACTTGCTTAAGAAGTATGAGTTCCCTGGTGATGAGGTTCCAGTTATAAGGGGTAGCGCCTTGAAAGCACTTGAAGCTGGAATGAAACCAGAAACACCTATTGATCATCCGGATTTACAACCGATTTATCAATTGCTTGATGCGATTGATAATTATATACCGTTGCCACAGCGTGATGTTGACAAGCCATTCCTTATGCCTGTTGAAGATGTTTTCTCCATCACTGGTCGTGGAACCGTTGGCACAGGGCGAGTTGAAAGAGGTAGAGTAAAGCTTGGTGATGAGGTTGAAGTTGTTGGGCTCGGTCAACATAAGAAAACGGTTGTGACGGGTATCGAGATGTTCCGTAAGGAACTTGATGAAGCCATAGCTGGTGATAATGTTGGATTACTCTTGCGTGGCATTGAGAAGGATGAACTTGAGCGTGGTATGGTTATAGCAGCGCCAGGGACAATTACGCCGCATACAAAATTTGAAGCTGAAGTTTATATTCTTTCAAAGGAAGAGGGTGGTCGACATACGCCATTCTATAAAGGTTACAGACCACAGTTTTATTTCAGAACGACTGATGTTACTGGAACGATAATTGGGTTGCCAGAGGGACAGGAAATGGTTATGCCCGGTGATAATGTAAGGTTAACAATTGAGTTGATCGCGCCTGTTGCTATGGAGGAAGGGTTGAGATTTGCTATTCGTGAGGGTGGTAAAACAGTCGGCGCGGGAGTTGTTACCAAAATACTTGAATAAAATAGGTTCTTTTTAAAAATGGCACAGCAAAAAAGAATTAGAATCAAATTAAAGTCTTACGATTATCGTTTAATCGATAAGTCGGCTGATAAGATTGTAAGAGCTATAAAGCAGACGGGCGCTGTTGTTTCAGGACCGATACCCCTGCCGACAAAGCGTTCGGTTTTTACTGTGTTAAGATCACCGCATGTTGATAAGAAATCGCGCGAACAGTTTGAAATAAGAACGCATAAAAGATTGATCGATATTCTAAATTGGAATGCTAAGACGATGGATGTTCTAACGAAAATTGATCTGCCGGCAGGGGTAGAGGTAGAAATTAAGACATAAAAATTTAAATTAGCTTTGAACAATGGTCGGATTGATAGGCAAAAAATTGGGTATGACAACAATTTTCGGCGAAAATGGAGTGGCTATACCTTGCACTGTTCTTGAGGTGGGACCTTGTTATGTTGTGCAGGTGAAGACGAAGGAAAAGGATGGATATGAAGCGCTTCAACTTGGATTTGAAGTAGCGAAGGAGAAGAGAACTACAAAGCCACTGCAGGGTCACTTTAAAAAGGCAAATGCTCCATTTTTAAAAGTACTTAAGGAGTTCAAAGGTTTTGATATAAGCAAATATAAACCCGGTGATCAAATAAGGGTTGAGGATATTTTCTCCGTTGGCGATCTTGTTAAAGTGACGGGAAGATCAAAGGGTAAAGGATTTCAGGGTGTTGTGAAAAGACATGGTTTTGGTGGAGGTCCGAAGACTCATGGTCAAAGCGACAGGCATAGAGCTCCAGGTTCAGTTGGTTCGAGTTCTTTCCCGTCGCACACATTTAAAGGGCAGAGAATGGCTGGGCATATGGGAGATGAACAAGTTACGGTGAGGAATCTTGAAGTTGTTGAGGTAATTCCTGAGTCTAATTTACTTGTCGTGAAGGGTTCAGTTCCTGGGGCAAGAAATAGTTATGTGCAGGTGACAAAATTGAGTTGAATGTGTTGGGAAGGTTTTGCAAATTGTGAACTCAAAAAATTAACTGGAAATTTGAGATGAAACTTGAAGTTTATAAAATAGACGGGACTAAATCGGGTGAATATGTTGAATTAAGACCCGATATTTTTGAAATTAAACCAAATGATCATGCGATTTATCTGGCTGTTAAAGCATATCTTGCCAATCAGAGACAGGGAACGCATAAAACTAAGACGAGAGGAGAGGTTAGAGGTGGCGGTAGGAAGCCATGGCCACAAAAACACACAGGAAGGGCACGGGCTGGCTCAATTAGATCGCCACTTTGGGTTGGAGGTGGAACCGTTTTTGGTCCTGTTCCGAGAGATTACAGTCTTGATCTGCCGAAGAAGGTTAAGCAACTTGCGAGAAAATCTGCATTATCTTACAAAGCGAGGGATGAACAAATAATTGTTGTTGAGGATTTTACATTTGAGGAGCCGAAGACAAAAAAGATGGTTGAAATTTTGAAGGCGTTTAATCTTTTGAATAAAAAAGTTTTACTTTTGACATCGAACACAGATTTAAATGTTTATAAATCGGGCAGAAATATACCTGGGCTTAACATCCTTGAGGCTTATAAAGCGTCGACTTATGATATTTTAAACAATCAAATGATTTTGATTCAAAAGAGTGCGGTCGAGGTCCTGCAAAATACTTTCACAGAATGAAAAATTAAAGTTTTGCGAATCAGATGCCAAGCATTTTAATTAGACCAATAGTGACGGAGAAATCAACAATTTTGCGTGATAAGAATCAGTATGTTTTTGAAGTTGCTATGAATGCGAACAAGATTGAGATTAAGAAAGAGATAGAGTCGAGGTTTAATGTTAAGGTGAAAAAGGTTAGGACTATGGTTGTTAAGGGAAAGAGAAAGTTTATGTTGACGAGGCGAGGAAGATTTGAAGGAAAGAAGCGCGATTG
>JBKBWH010000189.1:0-3962 GCA_046289115.1 Candidatus Kryptonium sp. | reverse complement strand
CCTTGCCCCAAGGGATATAGTCGCACGGGCAATTGACTCAGAACTTAAAAAGTCCGGCGATGAATATGTTTACCTTGACTTAACTCATCTTGACCCAGATAAAGTTAAAGATAGATTTCCACACATTTATGAGAAATGCCTTGAATTTAAAATTGACATAACAAAAGAACCAATTCCTGTTGTCCCGGCGGCTCATTATTCTTGTGGGGGTGTTGTTACGGATTTATGGGGTAGAACTTCTATAGTTGGGCTTTATGCTGCGGGTGAGACTGCGATGACAGGTGTTCATGGCGCGAATCGCCTTGCTAGCAATTCACTTCTTGAAGCCCTTGTCTTTTCAGATAGAGCAGCTTCAGATTCAGTTAAATTCGTTAGAGAAAACTTCTTTAAGTTTCCCGCCATTCCGGATTGGGTTGACACGGGGATATTCAATATGGAGGAATGGGTTTTAATTTCGCATGATAAAAAAGAAATTCAACAATTGATGTGGGATTATGTTGGAATTGTGCGTTCAACACTTAGACTTGAACGAGCAAGAAGAAGGATTGAACTTATAGCAAACGAAATAGAGGAATTTTATAAAAAAACAAAGGTAACTGCGGACATAATTGAGCTTAGAAATCTCGCAACCGTTGCGTTGCTTATCATTCGCTCTGCTTTGATGAGAAAAGAAAGTCGGGGGCTTCATTACACCACAGATTATCCATATCGGGATGACGAAAACTGGCTCAAAGATACAATAATTCAAGACATTCGGATTTAGGGGGTAATTTTTATTTTGTTCGTTTTTTGTTAAATTTGAGCAGAGAAATATAATCTATGTGAATATGGCATCAAAACTTAAATTTGGCGTTGTTGTTTTCCCTGGCTCGAATTGTGATTATGATACTTATTTTGCTTTAGAGAAAATTTTTGAGCAAGATGTTAAGTTTATTTGGCATAAAGATAGAACTGTTGGTGATGTTGATGTTGTGATTTTGCCGGGTGGATTTTCATACGGTGATTATTTGAGACCTGGGGCGATCGCAAGGTTTTCACCAATTATGGAAGATGTTGTCAGGTTTGCAAAACGGGGAGGAAAAGTTCTCGGAATCTGCAACGGTTTCCAAATTCTTGTTGAAGCAGGACTTTTGCCCGGGGCTTTGCTGAGAAATTCATCTTTGAGATTCGTTTGTAAATATGTCTATGTCAAAGTTGAAAATAACAATACATTTTTCACATCACTTTGTGATGAAGGTGAGGTTTTAAAGCTTCCAATTGCTCACGGCGATGGGAATTATTATGTTGATGATGAAACTTTGAAAAAGTTAATTGACAACAATCAAATAGTTTTTAGATATTGCGATAGGTATGGGAATGTGACCGATGAAGCAAATCCAAATGGTTCAATTTATAATATCGCGGGAGTTATAAATGAAAATGGTAATGTTCTTGGGATGATGCCACATCCTGAAAGATGCTCTGAACCGGTGCTTGGTTGCACGGATGGCGCGAAAATTTTTAACTCTTTAATTCATTCTCTTTTGTTCACAGAGGAATTTTTTAAATGAAAGTAAAACTAAAAAGGTGATCTATCATGTTTGGTCTCGGATGGCAAGAATTACTTTTAATCTTGATTGTTTTGTTGATACTCTTTGGAGGGAAGCGTCTTCCTGAGCTTGCACGAGGGCTTGGCAGCGGGATAAAAGAATTTAAGAAAGCACTTCGTGAAGAGGAACCAGCTCAGGGTGAAAAGCCGAAGGAAATTGAGCAAAGGAACGAGAAAAAGGAACAGGTTTAAATAATCTGTCAACGCAGGAGGTGTTAATATGTTTGATAACATTGGATTTGGTGAACTTCTTGTAATAGCGTTGTTTATTTTGATATTTTTTGGACCTAAAAAAATTCCCGATATCGCAAGAACGCTTGGCAAAGCTGTCCGTGAATTTAGAAAAGCAATGCAAGATGTCCAAAGTGAGCTTCAAAGTGTAACCGGAATTGACTTAAACTCCGAATTTACTTCTTCAACACCTCAATTAGAAGAGAAGCCTACTTCTAATCTTGATGATTTGAAATTTATAAAAGCAGATGAACCCTCCACTGAACCTGCAAATGTTGGTGCAACAAATGAACTGAAACTCGGGAGGAACAATAAACCCAAAGCCTCTAAGAAAAAAGAAGTTAAAAGAGTCAGTCAGGGTAAGAGAAATGTCGCTCGGATGAAAACAAAATCAAAAAAGAGATGACGAACATCAAGAAATTTGATGTTTTAACCTATGATCAGATAAGGGAAAAACTTCTTTCGGGGGAATTGACCTGTGAATCCATCGTTAAACGATATCTTGAAAAGATCAAAGAGTTTAAAAGGTTAAATGCTTTTTTAAGTGTTTTCGAGGAGAAAGCAATTCAACGGGCGGTTGAAATAGATGAAAAGATAAAAAATGGTCAAGTTGGAAAACTTGCGGGGATGGTGATTGCAATTAAGGATAATATCTGTGTGAAAGATGAGAAGTGCACCTGCGCCTCAAGGATACTTGAAAATTTTGTTTCGATTTACAACGCGACTGCGGTTGAGCGACTTTTAAATGAAGATGCAATTCTAATCGGGAAGACAAATCTTGATGAATTTGCAATGGGTTCGTCAACCGAAAATTCTTATTTTGGACCAACATTAAATCCTTATGATGAAGAAAGAGTTCCTGGAGGTTCAAGTGGTGGTAGTGCTGTTGCTGTTGCGGCTGGGCTTTCTACAACGGCGCTTGGCTCTGATACCGGCGGCTCAATAAGGCAACCAGCAGCATTCTGCGGAGTTTACGGTTTAAAGCCAACTTACGGTAGAGTGTCAAGATTTGGTTTGGTGGCTTTCGCTTCATCGTTTGATGTGATTGGTCCTTTTGGAAATTCAACAAAAGATGTAGCTCTTGTTTTGCAAGTTATAGCCGGACACGATGAAAACGATTCAACATCCGCAGATGTGCCTGTGCCCGATTATTTGAGTTATCTTGATAAAGATGTTAAGGGTTTGAAAATCGGAATTCCCGTTGAATGCTTTTCTGAAGGTTTGGACGATGAAACAAGAGAGGCAATCGAAAGAAGACTTGATTTTTTAAGGGAAAGTGGTGCAATAATTGAGAAAATTTCATTACCGCACACCGAGTATAACATCCCAACTTATTATATACTTGTCACAGCTGAGGCTTCTTCAAATCTTGCTCGCTACGATGGGGCAAGGTATGGATATCGCTCTCCTCAAGCAAAGAGTTTGTATGAGATGTATGTTAAGTCAAGGAGTGAAGGATTTGGGGCAGAGGTTAAAAGAAGAATTATGCTTGGGACTTATGTTCTCTCGGCTGGATATTATGAGGCTTATTATCGCAAGGCGCAAAAAGTGAGAAGTTTGATAAAAGGAGATTTTGACAAAGCGTTTGAGAAAGTAGATGTTATAATTACTCCAACATCGCCGACCCCAGCTTTTAAACTTGGTGAGAAAACGGATGATCCCTTGAAGATGTATCTTTCGGATATTTACACTGTTTCGGTCAACCTTGCTGGTGTTCCAGCTATAAATGTTCCTGCTGGATTTGATAGCAAAGGCTTGCCAATTGGAATGCAAATCATAGGGAAACAATTTGATGAAGGGACAATTTTAAGGGTTTCAGATTTTTTGGAGAAAAATTTTCGCTATTAACCAAAAATTATTTGTAAAATAAACCTTGAATTGAAAAATGGCAATACTTGTTGACAAAAGCACACGCCTTGTAATTCAAGGAATCACAGGTGGCGAGGGTTCATTTCACACAAGGCAAATGATTGAATACGGGACAAATGTTGTTGCTGGCGTTGTCCCAGGTAAAGGTGGAACATTTTTTGACGGTAAAATTCCAATTTTTAACACCGTTCGTGAAGCGGTTGAAAAAGAAGGAGCGAATACTTCTATTATTTTTGTTCCTGCGCCATTTGCTCCCGATGCAATAATTGAGGCA
>JBKBWH010000188.1:0-3973 GCA_046289115.1 Candidatus Kryptonium sp. | reverse complement strand
TTGGACTGCAAATGCTTTCTATATGGCTGGTCAATCCTATGAAAAAATGAAAAAATATGATCAAGCGATAAATATGTATCAGCAGATAATTGACAGACCTGGAATTGACCCAATCTTTAAAGCTGGCGCACAAAAAGAAATTGAACGAGTTAAATCAATTCTAAGACAATAAATCAAAAGGTTGAAAATGTTTGAAAAAGAAATTGAAAACATAAAACAAAAGATTTTGTCAAAAGTCTCGGCCAAAGTGAGGATTCCACTAAATGAAATAATTGGCTGGGACATACCGCAGGCTATGAAAGATTATTTTAACATTTTCGCAGAGAGAATTTTAAGTGAGGAGATTTTAAATGTGCTTTACTCAAAACGCTTTGACCAAAATAATCCCGATTTTATTTCAGCAAGAAAAACCCTGATGAACACGCTCAAAAATGCTTTCCTTTTCACCTATCCCGAATTTGAAGATGCACTTGATAAAGCATCGAAATTTGCACTTAATTTTGTGTTAAGACCTGAATGGACACTGGCAAAAGTAATTTTTAGAAACGAGCCCGCAAAGACATTAGACCAAATAACTGAAACCATTTCAAACTTTAACGAATATAGCTACTATAAAAATTTAATGATTAAAATTTTGGAGAAATACCACTCAAACGAAATAAAATTTGAAATCTTTCAGCGAATGCTGCGCAAAATTGATGAAGAAGTTGTTAAAAATGTTTCGATAGAAGAATTGCTTTCAATAGTTGAGCCTGTTTTTAACTTTTTTAAATTTGCGAACGATTCAGTTTCAGTGCCAGCGGAAGCTTTGATGATTTACTACAGCGATAAAGGGCTGGAAAATGTCGTAAAAGAGATTGAACTTGAAAAAGATCTCCACCGAAGACAAAAACTTACACCTGAAGATCTTGAAATCATATTGAAACGAACCTTAAAACCCGAATCCCTCAAGGAAGAAACCATCACATATACAGAGGAACAACCGCTTAAGATGAAGGTTGAAACGAAAGAAGCTCAACCCAAAGAAACAGCAGAAGTAACGGAGACGATCGAAATAGAAGAAATAAAACCAACCACAGAGATAAAACTTCCAAACTTAAACTCACTTCTTGACGAGAAAAGGAAGGAAAAATTTATAAAGAAAATTTTTAAACGGGACGAAGGGAAGTTCTACGAGGCGATAAATAAATTAAACTCAATAAATAACTGGAAAGAGGCTTCGGCATTTATTGATTCAATTTTCATAGAATACGAAATTGATCCATATTCAGATGAAGCGGTTGAATTTACTGATTTCGTCTACAGAAGATATTTTCCCGCGATGAGGTGATATGATCTTAATAGATTATGCAAAAATACATGTGAAAGCTGGGGATGGTGGGAATGGTTGTGTTAGCTTCAGAAGGGAAAAATATGTGCCAAAGGGCGGTCCCGATGGAGGTGACGGTGGAAAAGGTGGAGATGTAATAATACGCGCTGATAGAAATCTATCAACACTGCTCGATTACCAATATAAAACATTTTACAGGGCTGAAAATGGACAACACGGTCGCGGTAAAAATCAACATGGCAAAAATGGAGAAGATATCGTCTTATTAGTTCCATGTGGGACAATTGTCAAAGATGCACAAACTGGAGAAATTCTCGCAGACCTCGTAAATGACGGTGACGAGGTCATTGTTGCACGCGGTGGAAAAGGAGGAAGGGGAAACGCAAGATTTGCAACACCAACGAACAGAGCCCCAAGATTCGCAGAAAAAGGCGAAAAAGGAGAAGAAAGAGAAATTGAACTTGAATTAAAACTTATTGCCGATGTTGGGCTGGTCGGTTTCCCAAATGTTGGGAAATCAACTTTGATCTCAAAAATTTCCGCCGCAAAACCCAAAATCGCTGACTATCCATTTACAACGCTTCAACCAAATCTTGGGATTGTAAGATACGATGAATTTAAAAGCTTCGTCGTTGCAGATATGCCCGGGCTTATAGAGGGAGCACATCTCGGCAAAGGTCTCGGGATACAGTTTCTGAAACATATTGAAAGAACCAAACTTCTTGTCATTATGATTGAATGCATAAGTTCAAATCCACGAAGAGATTATGAGACGCTTTTGAATGAAATGCGCCTTTTTTCGGAAGTTTTGCTTGAAAAGCCAAGGATCGTCGCCATAACAAAAATAGATCTCGCCAACGCAAAACTGAGAAAAAAACTTGACCGAATAAAATTTGAAGATGACATCCCAATTGTTAAAATTTCTGCGCTCACGGGCGAGGGCTTAAAAGAACTTATAAACTTGATGTGGGCTAAACTTCAAGAGATAAAACAACAAGAAGTTAACCAAGTTCAAAATGATCGACTCATTACATAACTCAATTTTTTACGAAAAACCCGAAGTTGTAAGTTCCGCACCGGGAAGATTACACCTTATGGGAGAGCACACATATCACGGCATGGGTTTCGTTTTTTCAATAGCGATAAACCATCGCGCTTATGTTAGCCTATCCTCAAGGTCTGATGAAAAATTTGTAGTTTATTCAGATCGCAATCTTGCACTTGAAATTTTCACGAAGAGATCGCTTGACAAAATTGAAAAAGATAAATGGATAACCTCCGTAAAAGCAATTATAAAAGCTTTGCTTAACAACGGATACGATCTCCCTGGACTTAACATATGTATAGCAAGCGATATCCCGCAAAGCCCTGATCTTGCTGATATACCCGCATCCGTTGTGGCTTTGTCATTTGGGATTAGGCACCTTCAAAACCTCGAAATTGAAGACATCGACCTACTCCATCTATGCGAGAGGGTTAGCAAATACTTGACATCATCTTATGAAAATATTTTTGACTATATGGCATCCGCACTGGCAAGAGATAATACCGGAATTCTCATTGATTGTAAAACCTTCCAATATGAATACGCGCCCATTTCAAGGAGATTAAAAATCTTAATAATTGACCCGGGCAAAAGAAATGAACTTACCACGCTGGAACTTTTGAAAAGAAAAGATGAATGCAAAAATGCCATCGATGTTATATCAACCCTTGACCCACAAGTTAAATCGCTTCGGGATCTAACAACTGACAAATTGAATAAATACTCCAACTTCATTGAAAAAAACTCGATGAAGAGAATTAAATATATTGTTGAGGAAAACGAAAGGGCGCTTAACTTTGTAATCGCCTTGAGACGACGTAACCTTTCGCTGGTTGGGAAACTTATGTTTGACTCACACCTGAGCCTAAGAAATGATTACGAAATTAGCACTTCCGAAATTGATGCAATCGTTGACATATCTGCAACGATTGATGGGGTTATAGGGGCAAAACTTTTTGGCGCTGGTTCAGGTGCCGTTGCCATAGCGATGAAAGAGAAAGCGGGCGAGGCGATAAGGATTATATCCGAAGAATTCCAAAAAGCTTTCGGAAGAAAACCCAAAATCTATGTCACCTCGCCCGAAAATGGCGTCGAAGTAAGCTCAAGATGAAATCTAATCCCTCCATAGATATTGAAGCTTCAGGAAAAATTGCCTGTTCGTCTGCTTTACACCATACGGCTCACCAAAATTGTGCATATCAACAACTGAACCAATATAAAATATCGTAAACGGATTAAGTTTGAAACTTAACAATGGGAAAACTTGAACAGACCTGCTAAATGAATCATATTGAGTTATCAATCTGATAAATAAGTTCGGATTAAACTGATAAATTCCAACAAGACCAGCAATATAACCATCGTAAAATAACTCACCGGTTCTATCATCCTCAAGCCGTGCTTTCGCAATCCAAATTGAAGATTCAAATTTATCCGTAGGTTTAAGTTTCAAATAAACATTAAATTCTTTTGCGAACCCAAGCTTCGGCTCCACACCGCGATAAATTTTTTTACCATATTCACCGCCAAATTGAAATGTTAAAAATTTAAACGGGGTTGAATAAACATGTGCAAAAAGCCTTGTAATTTTGCTGAAC
>JBKBWH010000187.1:0-3981 GCA_046289115.1 Candidatus Kryptonium sp. | reverse complement strand
GTTCTATTTGGAAAACCATTAGGTTCACCCATAGAATCAAGTCTTACTTCTATTTTATTTGGTTCAATATTTGATGGAGAATTTTGATTTGCAATATATGAATTTTTTAAATCAAAAAATAAAATAAAAAGTAGATTGTCGATATGAAAAGCAAAATTTTTATTTCGGTTTTCGCAAGTATGCTTCTTCTGGTAAATTCGAGCTTTGCGCAACAGCAGAAGAAAGCAGAGGAAATTTTTAAAGACCCTAAAACTACGGATGAAATTTTAAGTTACATTGTGAGAAATCACCAACTTATGATGAAATTTTTGGACAAGGCTATGGCTGATGAACATGCAAGGGATATGATAGCAGAGCATGTTATGTCTTATGCCGAGAAGGATACTGCAATGGGTGAAAGTATGTGCAGGATGATGATGGGCAGTAAGAAAATGATGGGGATGATGAAAAAGATGGAGCAAGAGATGCAAGAGGAAGGGCACAAGCATAAGAAGCATATGCATTAAACTTCTACCTGTGCGTCCCTGGGGTTGATCTTTTAACTTCCAGGGGCACAGGGATTTAAAAAATTAAAAAGTAAATTGAGAAATTGTACAATGCGCATTTTTTCACTGTTCATTTTAATGTTTGTAATCTCATGCGCTGTTTTTGCTCATGGGAAGGAAAAGCATAATAAAAAAGACACATTAAAAACAAATCTTGATACTTTAACGACGGTTCAGGATCTCCAGCCGTATAAAATTAAATTATCCGAAAATCTGCTTGAGCATGTTCATAACAAGCTTGTTCACTTTCCAATCGCTTTCGCCGTCGCGGGGTTTATATTTACTATCCTTGGATTTAAATGGAACAAATTTTTAAGCTCGGTTAATATCATTATTTTCCTTGCCGGGGTGTTTGCAATCGCAGCGTATCTAACTGGCGTTTCGCAAGAGTCCGCGTTTGAAGATACATCAAAGGAGTGGGTGGTTGAAACGCATGAGACACTTGGAATAGCAACGGCAATTTCAATATGGGTGTGGTTTTTATTCTTAAGTGTTAAGAGATTAAAAAAATTCTCTTGGCTTGTGGGTGCCATCACTTTAATTTTGGTTTTGGTCACCAGTTTTTACGGTGGCGTTCTTGCACATGGTTAATAAAGAGAGTTGAACCAATGAGAAACTATCAAAAGCTTTACACTTTAGAACTTAGTTTGAAAATAATCGAGGGAGGAAACAATGAAATGCAAAAACTGCGGTGAGGAATTATATCGGGGTGAAAAATTTTGCCATAATTGTGGGAGTAAAATTGAGATGGTAAATAATTTCTGCGTTAACTGTGGTTCAAAACTTGAAACTGGAGACAAATTTTGCTCAACTTGTGGTCATCCCGTTGAGTTAGCTGAGAACATCCAAGAAATTGACAAGCCAAGAAAAACAAAATATCGTTCGGCATACGGCTTTCAAAATGACAAGGTGGTGAAAATTATCTTCACCAGTGTTATCTCATTTGTGGTCTTAGTTTTGCTTTTTTACTTTTACACAAATTATGAGACAAAAAAGCAAAGGGTTAGTTCAAGTAAAGTTACATCGATAAATGTTACATCCGAAATCGAAGCGAAAGTTTATGAGGTTGCATCAAAATTTACATGTGGATGTGGTCAATGTGGCAACCTACCTTTAGAGACTTGTGATTGCACTTATGCAATTCAACAGAAAAATTTTATAAAAGAACGGTTACTTAAAGGTGAAACAGTTGACGATGTTATAATCGTTGTAAATCAAACTTATGGAAATATCAAACCAGAGTTTAAAAATAAATTCGGAACGAAATTGGAATTAAAACTAAAATAAAAAAATAAAATGGAGGTAGAAATGTCTGTAAATTTTTGCCCGAATTGTGGTGAGAGAGTAAAGGCGGAGGCAAATTTTTGCTCAAGCTGTGGATATAAAATTGCCGAGCTTAAAAAGACCTCTTTTAACATCCAGTCTGAGGCTAAACAGCGTGAGCCAAAGCCTGATTTCAAAAGCAAGCGAGATAAAATACTTGATGGCGGTAAGGGTAAAGCATCCCGAAATTTAAAGGTTTATTTGTTATTGTTAATTATCGCTGGTTTCATGATTTTTATGGTTTATAACTCATTACCTTCATATAAAAATCCTGTGATAGAAGCACAGCCTAAGGTTGCATCTAAAATTAGTTATAGTAATGTTAATTTGCAGATGTTTGACATTAAACCAGAGGTTAGGGATGGGAGGATAATTGTCCCACTCGATGTAGTTATTGAGAAAAAGCTTGTTGGTTTTCAGTATATAAAGGGAAACATCAGAGTTCCCTTACTTGCTTATATATCCCCTGAGGGTAAGCTTGTAACCGCTGTAAGCGTTTGTGAGCCGTGCAATTCTGAAAGATTCTATACTGAGGAGGATGAGATGGTTTGTAATGCTTGTGGGACGAGATGGCGTCTTAAAAATCTTGAGGGCATAAGTGGAGCTTGTCAACAATATCCACCTGATCCAATACCAAGCACTATAGTTGGAAATGAAATCCAGATAGATGAAAGCATTGTGATAAACTGGAGGCGAAGAATTTAAAACAAATTTTAAAGTTATATGAGACTATACAACATTTCAATTAAAAATCTTTTAAGGCATAAATTAAGAACATTTTTTCTTTTATTCGTTCTTGTCCTCGCTATCTTTACTTTTGTTGTTCTGATAACGACATCGAGGGTTGTGAATGAAAATTTCTCAAAGCAACTTGATGAATATGGCGCAAACATCCTCGTACTTCCAAAATCAAATAGCTTGTCCATTGCTTATGGTGGGATGATGATCTCATCCGTTGAATATGAGAAAAATGAATTAAGGGAAGATGAGATATTGAAAATTCGAACGATTAAAAACAAAGAAAATATAAGCGTTGTTTCGCCAAAGCTTATCGGCATCGTCAAGATAAACAAAGCGGATTCAGAAAGTTTAACTAAAAGCGCAATAATTTGTGGAGTTAATTTTGAAAGTGAATTTAAGCTTAAAAAGTGGTGGAAAATTTCGGGAAGGAAACCTTTTGACAAAGATGAGGTGGTGGTTGGAAGCGAGGTGGCACGATCCTTTAATTTAAAAATTGGCGATGTTGTAAATCTTGATGCTCAGATTTTTAAGGTATCTGGGATACTTGAGGAGACAGGTTCTCAAGACGATCTGATGATTTTTGCCGATTTAGGGAGGGTTCAGGATTTGTTGAAAAAACATGGAGCCATAACCCTTGCTGAGGTTTCAGCGCTTTGCTATAATTGCCCAGTGGAGGAGATAGTGAGGCAAATATCTGATGTTTTGCCGAATGCTAAGGTGACCGCTATAAAACAATTAGTGGAATCAAGAATGGAAGCGATGCATAGATTTAGCAAATTTTCCTTTGGAGTATCGGGTATAATTCTCTTAATAAGTGCTTTGATAATTTTTACCAATATCCTTGCTTCAGTAAATGAAAGAACGAAAGAAATAGGCATACTTAGAACCATTGGTTACAAACAAAATCACATTATGAAAGTTATTTTAACTGAGGTCGTTGTAATAAGTTTTGTTTCTGGTTTGCTTGGGTACTTAATTGGTTGGGGTGTATCAATCATTGTTTCACCTATACTTTCTGGGACAACTAATGTTAAGGTCGGTTTCGACTGGATTTTATTTATTCTTTCGGTTTTTATTTCCCTTGGGATTGGAATCACCGCTGGGATTTACCCAGCAACCAAAGCTTCAAAGATTGACCCAATAGTAGCTTTAAGGGCACTTTAAAATTAAAAAATTATGAAAAAATGAATCTATTAGAACTTAAAAATGTCACAAAGCACTACTTAGCAGGTTCGGAAATTGTTAAGGCGTTGGAGGATGTAACACTTGAGGTTAAATATGGGGAGTTTATTGTAATCATGGGACCTTCAGGTTCTGGCAAGAGCACATTATTATCTATAATTGGTGGATTAAATCATCCAACGAGTGGAAC
>JBKBWH010000186.1:0-4019 GCA_046289115.1 Candidatus Kryptonium sp. | reverse complement strand
TCACAGGTTCGATTCACACATTCTGCAAACGGAACCGTCACTGAGAATTGCTGCTAGTTTCAATCCCTCACAGGTTCGATTCACACAATGTTACAGAATTTACGGAAGGCACTAATAGTATAGGTTTCAATCCCTCACAGGTTCGATTCACACTAACCGTAAAACAAAACTTAAACATAACAAGATTCACACACTATAATATAATAAATTTTACCCCAAAAGTCAAGTCCCAAAATGTTAACTTACAACCCCAATTTTTCCGAGAACCTAACTGACAAAATGTCTTAGATTGTGGCAAGGGGCAGGTTTTTTATTGTAAATCAATAAGTTATTGAAAAATTGAAGTGTTAACTTATTCACGCGATTCTCGGAAACGGAATAACGAATATATCTATACTCCAACCCCTTAAAAACTAACCCACCCCCAGCCTTTCCCTCTTGCTCAACGCATAAGAACTTCCACCAACTTTTTTGTAAGCATTTGTCATATCGTATCACCCTTTTCAAATAGGGGCAATTCAGCAATGGCCCAAATCATGTGACCCATATCGCTATACGCCCTACTTCAGCAAAATCATCCCCTTAACCCCAGACAAACAAAATTTCTTCGGGACAATATGCAAGATAATGCTATGTTCCCTTCCAGCGGATTTTGGTTTTAGGATACCGTAGAAACTCTACAAAAGCGACGGGAATGTATGCCATAGTTACATCACATAGATTTACTCTCCCTAAGATACCTCAAAATTTGTAGCATAAACCGCCGTAGACCTTGAACTGGTTAATGTCTGAGATCAGATCAAAACGAGCAGCCCCAAATACAGCGAAACCCCAAACCAAATTTACCTCAATGCCGCTTAATAAGCGGACGCCGAACTTCACTTTCGTTTTTGAAGATTTATAGCCCAAAAAACCCAAAGGATCTTTGAAGAAATGGATAGCCGGTCCACCACCCATAAAAATTTGAACATGTTCGCTCTCAGGCGAGAACAAGAGTATATGCCCCCCAATGGAAAAATCACTGAAAGTAGCCTCAGAAGGTTTTAAAAAGTTATCAGGTCGTTGCCAGTACCAAATTTTGGCTTCAAGCATTTGGAAAGGACTTATAGATGGACGTTTAAAGCGCCGCTTCCAGTATCCGATTTCGAGTTCAATAGCCAAGTTTGAAGTGAACTTATAGCGTCCGTTTGCAACTAGCCAAAAGGTCCAGGCAATCCCCTCTGGTTTTACATAACCCACGCCAACCCCAAGGGCATAAGGCTTTTCAGAAAGTTTCTCTTTCTGGATCTGACCCAATTGAAATCCAAAAGTGTTAACATCCCCATTTAAATTCTTAACACCCTCTGAATTATCCACCTGCTTCAAAACCTGGGCATTAATAACTGCAAATGACAAAACTAAAAAACAAATGGCTTTAAAAACAACCAACCCCTTCATGACTGATCCTCCTATTTGTTTTTTTACTTTAAATCACTCACACCAAAATCTATCGTTTAAACCATGAAACGGAAATCTTGATAAAACTTGCATTTTTTAGTTAAGTTAATTATATTTATCAACGGTTCTATAAGACTGGAGCCGTGGTGCAATTGGTTAGCACGCCAGCCTGTCACGCTGGAAGTTGCGGGTTCGAGCCCCGTCGGCTCCGCGAAAATAAAAAAGGGCGAGAAATCTCGCCCTTTAATTTTTTTTTATGAATCATATTTCGCACCCTTTAACTCTAAACCAATTGAAAATTTAATATGCTTTCTCATCGCAAAATAAAATCCCAACAGACCATTAACTATATACCCCACCCCGTGCGTTAAAACCGCATAACCAAGCGCAACCTCATGTTTGATACTATAAAGACCAACAAGAGCTCCAGTTATAAGCGAATGATAACTCCCCACTCCTCCAGGCGTTGGAATTATAAAACCAACCGTTGAAACAACAAAAATTACGAGCGCTGTGAAAAAGCCAATCTTCGCTCTCTCAATTTCAAACGCAAATAAAGCAACATAAGCCGCAAAAATATAACAAAGATAAATTAAAAAACTTAACAAAATTATCCGCCAGTGAACCCCCCTATGCCTTATCGCTTCAAACCCATTAATGAAAGAATTTAATACATTTTTAAATCTCACTGCCAACCTACGATTAAAAATTCCAACAAACCTACCCAATAAAGAAACAAACCTATCTTGCCAGATGAGAAAAATTAAAATCAAAACAAAAATTATCCCAACGATCAAACCGCTAAACAAAGCCGCTTGCCCAAGCCATGGATAATGTTTTTCAAAAATTTTTTTATTCCACAACATAGCGACACCAAAGAAGAAAAGTGAAAAAGCTATATCAAGAATTCGCTCAAGCAAAACGCTTGCCAAACTTGAAGCGCTCGAGATTTTTTCATCACTGCTCAATGAATAAGCCTTAAATACCTCTCCCGCCCTTGGGAAAATATTATTGAAAAAATAACCTATCATCGTAGCTTCAAAAAAGTGAATAAATGACGTATCCAATTTCACCGGCTTCAAAAGATATTTCCATCGCAATGCTCTGAGTAGATGTGAAAATAAAAGAAAGAAAAGCATCAAAAAGATGTAAAGATAGTTAACATTTAAGAAAACATTTAAAAATACATTCCAATCGATCCCCTTGAACGCAAAATATAGGAAAAAAACTGCAATCACAACACCCAAAATAAGCTTTGACAATCCTTTGAAATTTAACATCAAATTTATCTTGTTGTTTTTACCTTAAGTCAACAACTTTAACAGACGGGGGAACTGTAAATTTAAACACATCATCCCTAAGCCCGGAATTAAATTTAACGCTCTTAACATTGTAAGTTGTAACTGTCCCATTTACATCAGTTATTTCAATTTTTGTTACACCCCAATCTCCATCAACCACCCAAATTTTAGCCGACTCAATTGCTGAATCTTCATTCCTCGGGGTTAGCTTAACAACGTAAACTTTTTTATTATCAACTTTTTCAACATTTAAAACAACAGGGATATATTCATCCGAAATTGAAAACAAAAATCTATCTGGTAATACGGCATTTTGATCTTCCTTATACTTGTCAATTATAACTTGTTTGTTAACTTTTGAATATAACCAACTTGTGGTGCCATCAGTTACAACCACCTGCTCATCCGTTTCAATCTTGTATTTATTTTTCTTTTTAAAGTAAAGCGTCCCAGAAAAGCTTTGCTCAAATTTTGACATCCCATATTTAACCCTTTGCTCAAACTTTACAATTGCATCATCAACCGAAGCATATTTCTTCTTCAACTGTTCTATAATTTCCCCACCTGTTTGCGAAAACGCGAGCTCAGATAACATAACAAAGACAAAAATTCTAAAAAAACTATATCTCATTTTTTCCCTTCCCTCATTTGTTTTAAAAACGCTTCAAGATCAATTTCATTGTTAAGCAAAACCTCCCTTGTTTTACCTCCTTCAGACGGCGGACCAACAACTCCTTCCCTTTCAAGCTGATCCATTATCCTAGCTGCCCTCGCATAGCCAATCTTTAATTTTCTTTGAAGCAAAGATGTGGATGCTTGCTGATATCTTACGACAATTTTCGCTGCTTCCTCAAAAAGTTCATCTAAATCATCCCACATATTGATTTCAATCTTCTTTCGCTCTATAACCGATGGAAGCTCATACGGCTTATCATACCCAGGTTGAGAAACTATATAATTAACAACTCTCTCCACCTCCTCAGTCGAAACAAAGGCGTTCTGAATCCTGATTGGTTTAATTGCACCTGCAGGAAGATAAAGCATATCACCGCTTCCAATTAACTGCTCCGCCCCGTTCATATCAAGTATCGTCCTTGAATCAACTTTTGAAGCAACTTGATAAGCGATTCTGGTTGGGAAATTTGCTTTTATCAATCCAGTTATCACATCAACCGATGGTCTCTGCGTCGCAATAACAAGATGAATCCCAACTCCCCTGGCAAGCTGAGCAAGTCGCGTGATCGGTTCTTCAACTTCATTAGATGCAACAAGCATCAAATC
>JBKBWH010000185.1:0-4020 GCA_046289115.1 Candidatus Kryptonium sp. | reverse complement strand
TCCCAAACCCTTCTGAAATTCTCCTCCGTTGCCTTCTCAAATTCGTTTAATCTCTCCTCCGTTCTCCTCTGTGCCTCACCAAGTTCATTAAGTCTCTCTTCCGTCCTCCTCTGCGCCTCTGCAAGCTCTGACACTTTCACCGTCAATTCCTTTTGCGCTTCAACGAGCAACTTAACCACTTGCTTCAAATCGTCAACATCAGCCTTGGTCGCATAATTCGCAGACAGCTTTTCGTCAACAATTTGCTCTATCTCTTTTCTAACCGCCGATGTTATTTTGAACCCTTTTTCAATCTTAGGCATAAATTAGCATCAATTATTTTCTCAGCCGTAAAGATAAAAAATTTAAAACTTCCAACCAAATTTCGGTTACTATCCTTTTAACTTCCTCTCTAACCTTGAAATAGCATCCCAAATGGCTTGAAGCATTCTACCATCAATCTCCCTCTTTTCTGCAAGTTTCAAATAACTCAGAACTTCCTGATCACCTATATCCCCAAGAACATTGTAAATCACCATTCTAACAAAAAACTCAGGCGTATTCACCATACTGAAAATAAAATCTTTTATGCTCAATTCCTTATCAGCAAAAATTGAAAGAGTTGAAATCGCAGTTATCCTAACCGAAGGATGATTACCGCGAACGGAGTATCTTTTAAGTATATCAATTGCCTCCTTTTCATACTTGGTATTTTTAAAATCGCTTAATCGTCTCAATGCAGCAGTTCTAATTACCTCCTGATGAGAATCCATCGCAAGTGCATTTTTTATAATGTTCATTCTATTTACAGAGTCAATCAACGCAAGTGAATTAACAGCTGACGCGACCACATAATAACTTTTATCGCTTTCTATAACTTCAGACAAAAATTTTGCAACGAAGTCAAATCTAAATTCTTTCAAAACTTCAACTATGTTTCTTCTAATCTTTGAATCCTGATCATTCTTAAACACATCTATCAAAAATCTCGCTGTGCTTTCATCTTTCAACTTCCCAAGATTATTTATCGCTTCCTGCCTCACCGCATAAAATTCACCACTCCTAGCAATTTTCATCATCACATCAACAACATCCCTCTCATCTATCATCCCTCCAAGTTCCTGAACAGCCCACAATCTATCTACCATCTCACTGGCATTTAACGCTTGATAAATTAACTCATCTTTCGACTTTTCAAAAAACAAATCTTTCAAAATCCAATTCCCTTTATCAAATATGACCATCAACGGTTTACCGTCAACTCTGAAATCAAAAGTTTGCTTTCGCTCGCTGAGGAAAATTCTATAAGTTTTACTGCTCTCCTTTGTCGTTATCTCGATATCAACAGGTGTCTTGAAAACTTCTGGGGTAAGCGAATCAGCAACTTGAATTTGCTCAACTGTTAACCTAAGGCTTTTTGTCGTATCATTGTAAACATAACTTACCTCAAAAATCGGATAGCCAGCTTTGTAAAGCCACTGATCAAAAAACCATTTCAAATTATATCCCGTCGCCTCCTCAATTGCTATTTTAAAATCACTTGTCTCAACATTTTGATATTCATATTTTTTCGCATAATAATTTATCGCTTTCCAGAAAAGTTCATCACCAAGGATAAATCTTATCATATTGAGAATCGCGCCACCGCGCTGATATATATGAGGTCCAAAAAGATCTGTTGGATCAAAGTATCTATTCCATACTGTTGGCTTTTTATCGCTCATATCTGCAAATTTTGCCGTCCTTTGCATATTGTAAACACTATACTGAAACTCATCCTTCCCTCGCGCATATTCAAAGTAAAGCGCTGTGAAATAAGTCGCAAATCCCTCATTTAGCCATGCATGTTCCCAACTTCTACATGTCAAAAGATCACCCCACCATTGATGCGCCATTTCATGGGCAACAAGTCCATCACTTGAAACATCAAGGTGTGCCCTTTCATCATGAATCGTTGAACTTGTAAGCGTCGTCGCAGTTATATTTTCCATCCCACCGTAGATAAAATCTTCAACTATCGTCTGAGCGTACTTGTTATACGGATACTTATAACCGATCTTCTCGGAAAAGAACTTCATTATCTCAGGGGTCTTCTCAAACGAAAGTTTTGCATACTTTGCATTTGTTTTATAAACATAATATTCGAGCGGAATATCAAGGTAATAATCTTGAAGCTTTACATATTCACCAGCAACAATTGAAATTAAATAGCTCGAATGGGGTTTATCCATAAACCAGTGATATGTTTTCAACCCTCGTTTTTTATCCTCTTTAACGGAAAGAAGTTTACCATTTGAAATTACCATGAAATTTTTATTTACGGTCGCAATAACTTCACTTGTGGCTTTATCATTCGGAAAATCATAGCATGGAAACCAGTAATGATTATCTTCAGGTTGACCTTGTGACCAAATTTGATAAGGTTTATCAGGATAAGCCGAGTCAGGTTGAATAAAGTATAGCCCTTTCCGCGGATTTGAAACAAAATATTCAACAACGATTGAAAGCGTATCCTTGAGCGAATAAGCGCGATCAAGGTAAATTCTTAGCTTTTGAGCAAGTGAATCAAAATCAAAATTTAATGGCTCCCCATCAACAAAGTAAACCCTCCTAATTTTCATCTCAGCTGCATCAAGTTCAAAAACCTTAAAATCGGGACGAAGCGGAACAAATTTCGTCGTAACCTTTCCATCAACTGTCTTTTGTTTTTCATCAAGTTTAAGTTCAATTTTTATATGGATGACATCATAAGTTCTTTCTCTGGTTTGATGTTCAGGCGGTGGGGTTGGCGATTTATAATAAAACCTTGGTCGTTGCGCAAAAGATAGATTAAAAAATAAAGCGAAGATTAAAACCAGTGAAACAAAAATTCTAAGATTCCTCATACTTAAACCTTAAAATTTTTTGTAAATTTTGACGGAAAGAATGTGATACAGTTTCAAACTTTATCAAGGGCTTGCTCAAGATCTGAAATTAAATCTTCAACATCTTCAATCCCGACTGAGAGCCTCAAAACCCCCTCCGTTAAACCAAGCTCTCTTTTCTCCTCTTCCGGCACTGATGAGTGGCTCATGCTCCATGAGTGATTTACTAAACTCTCAACCCCGCCGAGCGACTCAGCAAGTGTGAAAATTTTCAAGTTGTCAAGAAATTTTCTAACAACCTCAATTGATTCAAGCTCAATCGTAACTATACCGCCAAAGTCCTTCATCTGAGATTGTGCAAGCTCATACTGTGGATGTGAGGGAAGCCCAGGGTAAAAAACCTTCTTAACCTTCGGATGCGAAGCAAGAAAGATAGCAACCCTTTTAGCGTTAAAACAATGCTGATTCATTCTAACTGCAAGCGTTTTTATAGACCTTAAAAGAAGCCAACAATCAAATGGACTTGGAACAGCTCCAAAAGCTCTCTGAATATACCAAAGCGGTCTTTGAAGCTCATCCCTATTCGTTACAACAATCCCACCGACAACATCACTATGCCCATTTAAAAATTTTGTGCTACTGTGAACAACTATATCACACCCAAGCTCAAGGGGTCTTTGAAGATACGGCGTCATAAATGTGTTATCAACCGCAATTAAAATTTCCTTATTAAACGAATCCCGAATTTCAACCAATTTCCGAAGATCGGTGATATACAAAAATGGATTTGAAGGTGTCTCAGCAAAAATCATTTTTGTCTCTTTTTTAAGTTCATTTGCAACATTTTCAACTTGCGTCATATCAACGAAGGAAAATTTAATCCCCCATTTTTGCATCTCTTTAAAAACCCTCAATGTGCCACCGTAGATATTTTTCGTCGTTATCACATGATCACCCGGTTTTAAAAGATACATAACCGCAGTCACAGCAGCCACCCCGGACGAAAAAGCAAAACCATATTTCCCGTTTTCAAGTCTTGCTATGTTTTCCTCGAGCATTTTACGATTCGGATTTTGCGTGCGCGAGTAGACATACAGAGCATCTTTATCCTCAAATTTTCTCGCATATGTTGTCGCAAGATAAATTGGTGGTATAACCGAAAAAGATTCTTTATCTG
>JBKBWH010000184.1:0-4043 GCA_046289115.1 Candidatus Kryptonium sp. | reverse complement strand
AGCGATGCTTGTTAAGCTTGCCTCAAAATTTAAGTCGGACTTTTTTATTGAGAAAAATGGAGTTGAAGTGAATGGAAAGAGTATAATTGGAGTGATGTCCCTTGCAGCTGAGCAGGGTTCAAAATTAGTTTTAAAGTTCATCGGTGAAGATGAGGTTGAAGCTGCGAAGGCGATAATTGAACTTTTTGAGTCTGGATTTGGTGAAATTGAAGAATTAAAAAAAGATGAAAATAGAAATGGAAGTTAAAATAATTGAGGGCATACCTGCGTCCCCGGGCATAGCCATTGGAATAGCACTTAAATATGAGAAGTTGAAACCAAAGGTAACCAAAAAAGAAATCAAAGAACATGAAATTGATGTCGAGATCGATAGGTTTTTGAGGGCGATTGAAAAATCAAAAAGCGAACTACATAAAATTTTTACGCTCGCCGTTGAAAAGCTCGGTTCGGAAGGTGCACAAATTTTTGAGGCTCAGCTTTTGATGCTCGATGATAAAATGATAATTGATCGCATAATTGAAAGGATCAAATCTGAAAGAGTAAATGCAGAGTTCATTGTGAATGATGAGGTTGATAAATATATCAAATTCATGCAAAGTTCTGGGGATGATTATTTGAAGGAAAGAGCACATGACCTTGAAGACCTTAAAAATAGGGTCATAAGGAACATTCAACAGGAGAAATGGCTTTCAAGATTTGACTCTTCTAGGATTGTTGTCGCTGAGAATTTAACGCCGGCTGATGCTCTTCTTTTTAGTCGAAATCAAGTTCTCGGATATGCAACTGATTTAGGTGGGATCACATCGCATACTGCAATCCTTGCGCGTGCCCTTAAAATTCCTGCCGTTGTCGGATTAAGGGAAGCAACCAAGTTTATCAAAACTGGAGATACAGTGATCCTTGATGGATACAAAGGAATTATAATAGTAAATCCGAATCAGTCTCTGATCGATGAGTATCAGGAAAAATTAACTCGTATAAGTGAATTTGAAAAGAAACTTGAACAATTGAGATTTTTACCTGCCGAGACAATTGATGGGAAAAAATTTACTTTGCTTGCAAATATAGAATTCCCAGATGAAGTTGATGAGGCTATTCAAAAAGGAGCAGAAGGTATAGGTTTATTCAGAACCGAATATATTATAAATAATGGAATTATCCCTGATGAAGATGAGCAATTCGAAGAATATATCAAAATTGCGGAAAAAATTTACCCAGGTAAAGTTGTAATAAGAACATTTGATATAGGGGGGGACAAGATATTTAGAGGTTATCGCAGGGAGGACAATCCATTTCTTGGGTGGCGTGGGATTAGAGTTGGGCTTGATAAACCTGATGTTTTGCTCCCTCAGTTGAGAGCTATTTTAAGGGCAAGCGTTAAGGGAAATGTTATGCTGATGTTTCCGATGGTTGCAAGCCTTGAGGAGGTAAGAGAAGTTAAAAAAATGCTTGAATTGGCAAAATCTCAACTTCGTGAGAGGGGAATTAAGTTTGATGAAGGCATAAAATTGGGCATTATGATAGAGGTTCCATCGGCTGCTTTGATGGCGAAGGAAATTGCAAAGGAGGTTGATTTTTTCAGCATAGGGACAAATGATTTAATTCAGTATACACTTGCAGTTGATCGAGGTAACGAAACTGTTGCAAAAATTTATCAAGAATTTCATCCCGCTGTCTTGAGATTGATACAATTTGTGGTAGAGTCAGCTCATAGGGCAAGGATACCTGTTTCAATGTGTGGAGAAATGGCGAGCGATCCTTATGCGACAATTTTGCTTATTGGGTTTGGACTCGATGAGTTGAGTGTTGCCCCGGATTCGATCCCAAGAATAAAGCAGGTTATAAGGTCTATCAAATATAGAGATGCAAGGCGAATAAGCAAAAGAGCTCTTGTCTTTAAAACACAGGGGGAAGTCAAAGCTTTCATTTATAAGGAATTGAGGGGAATAATACCCGAGTTTGATTTCTAAAAACAAAAGGAGGTCCTATGCTATCAATTAGTGATATAAGAAATTATGATAAGTCGGATATGTTTTCAAAACTTGTCAATTTCGCTCAACAAGTTAGCGAAGCTGTTAAAATAGGTGAGGGTGCAAAAGTTAACTTTTCAATTAAAAAGATCAATAAAATAGTTCTAACTGGGCTTGGAGGTTCCGCAATCGCTGGGGATTTGCTTCGTTCTTATCTTTCGGATGAAATAAAAGTTCCAATAATTGTTAACCGTGATTATTTCCTTTCGAAATTTGTTGACGAGAATACCTTGCTAATTGTCTCAAGTTATTCTGGCAACACAGAGGAAACGATTTCAGCATATAACGATGGCATAAAGAAAAAAGCAAAGATAATATGCATAACATCAAACGGTGAAGTAGAAAAAATTGCCTTAAGAAAAAAACATCCCGTTATAAAAATTCCGTCTGGTTATCCACCGAGGACCGCGCTTGCTTATTCTTTTTTCCCAATTCTTATCGTGCTTTCAAGGCTCGGATTTGTTAAAAACAAAAAAAGGGAAATAAATGAGGCCATAAAGCTTATTGAGGCTAAATCAAAAATTTATTCAAATCCAGAGCATGAAGAGAATTTAGCGTATAAAATTGCCGTTCGTCTTGTTGGGTCTATACCTTTTATTTACACATCCACGAAATTTGATGCGGTTGCGATGAGGTGGGCTTGCCAGATTGAGGAAAACTCAAAAATGCTTGCGCATTTTAACATCTTACCGGAATTGAATCACAATGAAATCGTAGGGTGGTCTGGGGAGGTTGAGGGAAGCTTTAAAGAGATTCTTGGTAGAATTAGCGTTGTGATTTTGCGAGATGACTACGAGTATGAAAGGGTAAAATATAGGATTGAAATAACGGACGATTTGATAAGACCTTATGCGGGTGAGATTTTAAATATCTATTCCGAGGGTAAAACGATGCTTGCGCGATTGTTTTCGCAAATTTACCTTGGCGATTGGGTTAGCTTTTATCTTGCGATTTTAAATAAAGTTGATCCAACACCCGTAAAGCCAATTGAATATCTAAAATCGGAGTTGGCAAAGATTTAAAAGATTTAGATATGGGAAGTTTTAGATGAACTTGGTGATGTGAAGATTTTTTTCATTGCTTTTCAAAATCTCGTTCATGCTTCCTGTTCTATAACCCTCAAGGTCAAGGGTTATATAAATGAATCCAAGTTTCTTAAACTCTTGGACAACTTTAATTCTGAATTCATCGTCAAAGAATTTTTGGAATCCATCTTTGTTTGTTTCAATCCTGACTGTATGTTCATCAATGTATCTTACACGGACGATTTTCAAGCCGTTAGCTCGCAAAAAAGATTCGGCTCTGTCAATTTTTTTTAATTTTTCTCTGTCAATTGGTAAGCCGTAAGGGAACCTTGAGGAGAGGCAGGCAAATGAAGGTTTATCCCATGTTGGCAGACCAAGAATTTTGGATAACTCTCGTATTTCATTTTTTGTTAATCCAGCTTCAAGCAAGGGTGAACGCACATTGTTTTCTTTCACAGCTTTTAGCCCCGGTCTAAAGTCTCCAAGGTCATCAACATTTGTCCCATCGGCAATCCACGCAATGCCCTCGTTGATCGCCACTTGCTTTAATTTTGAAAAAAGTTCTGTCTTGCAGTAATAACATCTATCTGGTGGGTTTTCACTGAATTTTAAATTATCGGTTTCCTCTGTAGTAACAATCACATATCTTATCCCGATCATTTCAGCAAGTTTTACGGCTTCTCTTAGTTCTTCTTCAGGATAGGTGTCGGATTTACCAATGACAGCAATTGCTTTACTTTTTAAAACATCGTGAGCTACCTTTGCGAGCAGTGTGCTATCAACACCACCTGAAAACGCTATAACCACTGAGCCCATCTCGTTAAGAATGTTTTGAAGCTTAATATATTTATCGTTGAGTGTCATTTTTTCTTCTTCTTGGTTTTATCAGGGTGAAAATTCAACTGAAGCTTTTCTCTCCGTTCTTTTCTTTCTTTTAATCTCTGTGCATCGGCATTGTCAGTGAATCCCGCCAAAATTTTGCCTTTCT